>DASWZM010000371.1:0-14752 GCA_036404455.1 Occallatibacter sp.
GGCCGTCGAGCGGGGTGACGGGATGGAGGGGCGTGCCGACGTAGTTGCCGAGGATGGAGGGCAGCAGGTCGGCGGTGGGGCCGATGACGGCGATGTGGCCGGGGGCGCTCTTGAGCGGCAGCGCGCCATTGTTTTTGAGCAGAACGATGCTTTCCTCGGCGGCCTTGAGGGAGGTCTGACGGTTGGAGATGGAGGCTGTGGCGGCGAATGGGATTTTGTCCAGCGAGGAGCCTGGCGGGTCGAAGAGACCGAGCTGGAAGCGGGCGGTATAGAGGCGTTCGGCGGCCTGAGTAACGAGGTCTTCGGTGACCAGGCCCTGGTGGACGGCGCCGGCGAGGGTGTTGAAGCCGGGGGTCCACATGCTGCAGGAGAGGTCGGTTCCGGCCTGAAGAGCGAGGGCGGCGGAGTGGGTGATGTCGGGGGTCTTCTTGTGGCCCTGATTCACATCGACGATGGCGCCGCAGTCGGAGACGACGAAGCCTGTGAAGCCCCAGGCGTCGCGGAGATGGTCCTTGAGGAGCATCTTGTTGGTGCAGGCGGGCCAGTCGTCGATGGAGTTGTAGGCGCACATGACGGACTGCACGTGGCCCTCAGTGACGGTGGCGCGAAAGGCGGGCAGATAAGTTTCTTCAAGGTCGCGGGGGCTGGGGTCGACGTTGAAGCCGTGGCGCAGGGTTTCGGGGCCGCTGTGGACGGCAAAGTGCTTGCTTGTGGCCACGGCGCGGAGGTGGTTGGGGTCGTCGCCCTGGACGCCGTGGACGAAGGCCACGCCGAGCCGGGCGGTGAGGAACGGGTCCTCGCCGTAGGTTTCCTGGCCGCGGCCCCAGCGGGGATCGCGGAAGATGTTGATGTTGGGCGACCAGAAGGTGAGGCCGTAAAAGATGCGGTGGTTGCCCTGGCGCTGAGCCTCGTTGTACTTGGCGCGGGCTTCGGTGGAGATGACGTTGCCCATGGCGTGGACGATGGCGGGATCCCATGTGGCGCCCATGCCGATGGCCTGGGGAAAGACGGTGGAGTAGCCGGCGCGGGCCACGCCGTGGAGGGCTTCGTTCCAAGTCTGGTAGTCGGGAATGCCGAGGCGGGGGATGGAGGTGGCCCAGTCTTCAAGCTGGGCGGCTTTTTCCTCGAGAGTCATGCGGCCGACCAGGTCGTGGGCGCGCTCAGCCGGGGAGAGGCTGGTGTCGAGGTACGCGGCCTGAGGGGCCTGCTGTGCGGGGGCGAAGGCGGCGAAGACAGCGAGGGCGAGAGGCGCGAGTGAGAGCCAGGGGCGAGACGGCATGAGAGAGTTCCTCCGAAGACGGCGCACGAATGGTAGCACGGCCAGATGGGCTGTCCTTGATTGGGGCGTTATCTTGTAAGCCCGGCAGGGGTTCAGCGGGCCTCGGGAACGGAATAGGCAGCCGATGGAACTTTACTAGGGCGGAGGTGGGTCTGGCTAGGTTTATCGGTTTAGTAGGGTAAATCCGAGGAAGGGGCAGGGAGAGGCTCAGTTTGCCGGGTCAGATTTCAGGGTCAGGATTTTCGGCGGCTGCCGTTTCCATGCGGGTGAGGATGGCCTGCAGCTCTTGAAACTCCGGGCGGCCGTGGAGTGGTTTCAGGCGTGGATCGGCGAGCATCTGGAAGAACCAGGGAGATCGGCTGTCGGCCGAAGCGCGCAGTTCAGAGAGCGCGGCATCGAGGTCGCCGAGGGCGACATGGACGGCCGGCGTGAAGGCGTTGAGGACGAAGCGTTCGCGGCTGAGCCATTGCAGGCGTTCGAGGATGGCGCGGGCCTCGCCGGAGCGGCCGGCGCACGCCAGAGCATAGGCGTGGGCGGCGGAGGCAAGGTCGAAGTGGGGCACGCGCAGGGCCAGGTCTTGCGCAAGTTGCACTCCGCGTTCGGGGTCTCCATTGAAGGAAAGAATCATGGCTCCATAGAGACTGGTTCCTTGATGGCTGGGAAAGAGGGCGATGGCATGGTGGACCTGTTCGACGCTTTCGGTTGCCTGCCCGGCCAGGTGCAACGCCCAGGCCAGATGGGCATGCAACCAGGACGAAAAGGGATCCAGCTGGATGGCTGCGCGGAGCAGGGTGATGGCTTCTGCAAAGCGGTGGCGGCTGAGCGCGAAGGTGGAGCGGGCACAGGTGGTCCAGGGATCGTGGGGCAGATGGGCGGAGCGGGAGATGGCCCAGAGGGCGGCGGGCAGATTGTGGTCCACATGGAAGTTGATCCAGCCGAGAGCGGGGAGGATGGCTTCAGCCTGGTGGGGAAAATCGGGAACCGGTTCAGCGGCCCCGCGACCAGGACCTGTCGCCGGGAACCAGGGCTCGGCGGTACGGCGGACAATATTCGCGGCAACGGCGGGTGACATGAAGCCGTGGAGGGTCTGGGTGACGCACAAATTCACCAGATTGACCCTGGCGGCGATCAGGGAGGGATCGAGTTCGGTGGCACGCAAGAGATGCTGCAGGCCGTCCTGCATGCGATGGCGCTCGAGGGTCTGCCACTCATGGCGTCCTTTGAGGAAGAGCTCGTAGGCCTCGCGGCGCCGGGGATCGCTCTTGCTTTCAGGGACGGCGGCGGCGGAGATGGACAGGCCTTCGATGTTCCACCCCGGCGACGAAAACCTGTCGCCGGGGGCCCCGGTGTTCCGCCCCAGCGACGAAGACCTGTCGCCGGGGGCCCCGGTGTTCCACCCCAGCGACGAAGACCTGTCGCCGGGGGCCCCGGTATTCCACCCCAGCGACGAAGACCTGTCGCCGGGGGCCCCGGTGTTCAGGCGGAAGGCGAGGCGGTTGACTAGATCGGATTCGAGGGTGGCGAGCCGGCTCTGATCCGTGAGCATGTCTTCCGCCCAGATCTGGGCGCCATCTTCGACGCGGATCATCTCCGCCCGGAGGCGGAAATGGGAGGGGAGGGTGCGCAGGGTACCGGACAGGACGAAGTCGGCATGGAGGGTCTGGCCGATCTCGAGCGCGGTGAGGCCGCGGAGGGCGAGCGTGAAGACGGAATCCCTGGCCAGGACGGAAATGACCGGATGGGGCGCGTTGCTCAGCCGGGCGATGGCGCCTTCGGCGATGGCCGGACCAAGATGCTCGGGGGCGCCGTAGCCGGTGGCGAAAGGGGGGATGGCCAGCCGCGGAAGGGTTTCAGCCGGGGAGATGTGGTACGGGCGCACCTCGACGGTGAAGCGGTATCCGCGCTTGTAGACGGCTTTGATGCAGTCTTCCGGTTCAAGCCGGGCGCGCAGGGAGGAAAGACACTTGGGAACGCTGCCTGCGGTGACGTGCACTTCGCCCCACAAGGCCTGCCTGAGCTGCAGGTGGGTGACGACCTGGCCGGCGTGGGCCAGCAGGAGCCGGAGCGCGGCCAACTCTTTGGGAGGCAGGTGAAGCGGAGTTTCTCCCCGGAAGAGAGTGCCATCGGGTTCGAGGAGGAAGCCGGCAAACGAGAACCCGGTCGATTGTGTGCCGGGCAAAGCTGATAAAGACGGATGAATCCGATCCAACGCGCACCTCGGAGTCCTGTTCAACCTGCTTGCCGGCTCTTTGCCTTGCGTACGAGACGAATGGCAGTCGCCGACAGTGGTTGCGGGGAACCGCGTGTTGGACAATCCACTGAACAGGAGCCAGCTGCGGTTCCGACGAAATCATTTGCTTCTTATGGGCCCGGTTTTCTTGGTGACAGGGTGATTATGCACTTCTTGGGGGGTCGCCGGAAGACGTTTTCATCGACATTTATGGGTTTGAAGTAATGAAAAAGTGGTTACTATTTTACTATTCAGTAAACAACAGATTTTTTCGTATCTCTATCAATCTTTGCTATTTGGATGCAATTTACGGATGGAACCCATCGGGCAGCGTCCAAACTCGAAAACACGCCAGGGCCGGACGGCGCGGAGACGCACGGAAGACAGCTACTCAGGAAATCTCTGAGCAAGGCTCTGTTTTGATGGCTGTGTTCCCCCAGGGAGCTAAAGCCCATTGATTCTGCTGAGTTTATGTACGGGCTAAAGCCCGCACCCTTCAATACGCCAACTTTTTCTGAGGGCGCGCAGGGGGGTTGGGGCCGGAAATTGAGGGGGGAGTAATCTGTGGCCGGAAATCAGTAATCAACTGGCAGCGGTCAGTAACCAGTCCGTTCCATAAAATTGGAGCTTGGCGTGGACCGGTTTTCCACAAGTGGATGGGAAAGAGCGGGGAGAAGGAAATCAGGGCGAGGGAACAGAGAATAGGAAACAGAGGTCAGCGGTTGGATTCCATCCAACCACAGACCATCGGCAACGGAGCATTGACAGCGACCAACCGCCACCAATACTTCAGGGACGAACCAGCGTGACGCCGAGGCCGGTGGTGAGAATCACGTCGTTCGAGAGGGTTCCCGGAGGCGGGAAAGAGGTGTAACTGTCGCTGAAGGTAGTCACCCAGTTGAACATCTTTCCGATTTTGGTTGAGAAGGCGGAAGTGACTGTGAACTGGTACTGGCTCAGTGTGCTCAGGTCGGGATAGAGGTAGGCCTGCTCGGTGAAGAGGCTGGACGGGCCGAGCTTGCGAGTGTATTGCTCGCCGAGGTCGAGGGCGGCGAAGCTGTTGACGGTGGCGGGCCCACTGGAGTTGGCTGAATAGTTTTCGTGGGTCCAGACGAGACCGCCGAGGACATCGAAGGATTGTCTGGGGGTCTTGCTGGCGTGCCAGCCGAAGCCGCCTCCGAGGATGGAGCGGAAGTCGAGGTCCTGGAGGGCGTTGGCGGAGAAATCGCCGGAGCCGAAGGCGAAGAGCCTGGGATTGACGTTGTGGTCGTAGCGGAGACCGCCGCCGGCGGCGTTGGCGCTGGTGGAGGGGACGGCGTTGCCGTTTTCGCTATACAGGGTGTTTGCATAGATCAAGGTCTTGTCGGTGCGCGTGGTGCGGGCCGCGGTGAGTCCGGCGCCGAAGGTTTCGGTATCCGAATTTCCGCGGGCCAGGGCAAGGCTGACGTTGGCGGCGCCGGCCCAGGCATGGGCCCAGTTTGGATGCAGGGAGGCTTCATAGGTCTTCTGGTCGGCGGGCGAGCGCAGGACGGTGAGGGTGGCGGGGTCGAGAGTGACCGGACCGTTGGACGTGGCGACGATAAGACCCCGATCGGTGCGCTCGATGGAGGTTACAGTGAGATTCTCTTTCGGCGTGGGCAGCACGAAGGGCTTGCTGGTGGTGAGGCTTGTGACCTGGTCCCAGGCAATGGCGATGGCGTCGGCGTAGGCAGTCTTGAAGGTGAGCTTGCCGCCCTCCAGCTTGACGGACGTGCCGGTGAGGCGGTCGCCGTTTTTGAGCACCACGGTGTCGGCGCGGAGAGCCGGTGCGGCGAGGAAAGCGAGAAGCGTGGAGGCAAGGATGGCTGCGGCAAAGCGGGGAGGGAAGCGCAGAGGCATGGAAGTTGACTTGCTCCTTATGGGAAGAGATGTAGTTTGGAAAGGCCGAACAAAGTCCAGCCGGTTCTATGGGTTCTTTGCTTCATGGTAACCCGGAGGGGGAGAAAGGTGCGGGAAAGGGGGGAAGAAAAGCTTCAGGAAATCTTCAGGAAATGGAAGACCGGCGGCTGGCAAACTAGGCTTGTGGGCTTGATCCAGGCCCAAAGGAGATTGCAATGGCCAAGAGTGTTTCCTATGCCCATTGGTCGCTGGAACCGTATTGCATCGGGCAGAAGCTGCGTTCGTTGCGGACGCGGAAGCGTCTGACGCTTTCGCGGCTGGGGGCCGAGACCGGGCTTTCGACGGCGCTGTTATCGAAGCTGGAGACGGACCGGATGATCCCCACGCTGCCGACGCTGGCCACCATCAGCCGGGTGTACGGGGTGGGCATGAGTTACTTTTTCGCGGAACCGGCGCGACACACACTTTCGATCACGCGCAAGGCCCACTTGCAGGGCCACGAGCGGGGGATGGAGCAGGTGATATTTACGCCATTGAACGCGGTGGGGGAAGGCTCGCGGCTGGTGGCGCAGATGATCGAGTTTCCTGCCGGCGGGGTGCCGGGCGCCGCGGAATGCTTCAAGGAGACGAGCGGGCTGGTGTATGTGCTGGAAGGGCGGTTGAACCTGGACGCAGGCGGGATGCACGAGGTGCTGGAGGCGGGCGATTGCGCTTACATGGAGAGTGAGATGGCGCTGGCCTGGAGCGCGGCCGGCAAGCACCGGTGCCGGGTGCTGGCGGTGTTGCCGGGCGCTCCAGCGCGCGCGGAAGGCTGAGCGGGTTGGCGACGAGTTCGTTGAGTGGGGCGGAGTTCTGGCGCCCTGCCGCGCTATCCAACTCCTCGAATCGAGCGATTCAAGCCCTTCTGCGATTGGTTGCGCGGCGTTTTCGCACGGCCGGAGGGTGAAAGGTTTACCGTTTTGGAGCCGGTGTGTAGGATGGTTGGGAAATCTGGAGACACGAGACCATGCGACCCAACCTCAACCTGATGAAGGCAACCCTGACCGGCGCACTGGGCGGGCTGCTGTTCGGCTTCGATACGGTGGTCATTTCGGGCGTCATCCATGCGCTGGTGAAGCTCTACAACCTGAGCCCGGAGAAAGAGGGCTGGACGGTGGCCATCGCGCTGATCGGCACGGTGGTGGGAGCGCTGGGCGCCGGCGAGGTGGGGCAAAGGCTGGGCGGGCGCGAGACGCTGCGCATTACCGCCGTGCTCTACGTGGTCTCGGCCATCGGAGGCGCGCTGGCCTGGAACTGGCCGGTGCTGATGGTGTTCCGCTTCGTGGGCGGACTGGGGATCGGCGCGTCGTCGGTGCTGGGGCCGGTGTACATTGCGGAGCTGGCCCCGGCCAAGTGGCGCGGGCGGCTGGTGGGGGCATTCCAGTTCAACGTGGTGATGGGCATTCTGGTGGCCTACACGTCGAACTACGTGATCCGCACGATGCACCTGGGCGCGACGGAGTGGCGCTGGCAGGTGGGCGTGGCGGCGGTGCCGGCGGCCGTGTTCCTGGCGCTTCTTTTCGGGATTCCGAGGAGCCCGCGCTGGTCGGCTTCAAAAGATCGGATAGACGAGGCGCTGGCCGTGCTGAAGTTGATGGGCGAGCCGGACCCGCAGGGCGAGCTGGCCGATATTCGCAGCGCCCTGGCCGAGGAGCACGCGACTTCCCACGAATCTGTCTTCCAATGGAAGTACCACTATCCGCTGTTTCTGGCCATCTCCATCGGCGCATTCAACCAACTGGCGGGCATCAACGCCATCCTCTATTACCTGAACGAGATCTTTGCCGGGGCGGGATTCAGCCAGATTTCGGGCGACCAGCAGGCCATCGCCATTGGATTCACAAATCTGCTGTTCACCATTGTGGGCATGAGCGTGATCGACAAGCTGGGGCGAAAAACCCTCTTGTTGATCGGCGCGGCGGGCACCTCAAGCTGCTTGGCGGCCGTGGCCTGGCTGTTCAAGACGCATTCTCACCCTGGAGCGCTGGTGTGGCTGCTGGTGACCTATATTGCGTTCTTTGCGCTGTCGCAGGGCGCGGTGATCTGGGTATACATCGGCGAGGTGTTTCCCAACTCGGTTCGTTCCAAGGGCCAGGGGGTGGGCAACGCCAGCCACTGGATCATGAACACGATCATCGCTCTTGCGTTTCCGGTACTGGTGGCGCACATCGGGCGCAGCGCCCCGTTTACGTTCTTCGCGGTCATGACAGTGGTGCAGTTTGTGGTGGTGCTGTTTGCCTACCCGGAGACCAAGGGGCAGACGCTGGAGGCGTTGCAGCGGAAACTGGTGCGGGCAGACTGATTGCTGTTTCGTGACCTGAGTCACGGGTCACAGCTCGAGATTGGTGTTCTATATAATCTGTGGGGACGGCCGTGCCGCTGGGGAGCCCGGTGAAACAGCCCACAAGTGAGGTCAGCCATGGAGCAGACAGCGGTTTTGCTTACGGAGCAGGTGAGGGAAGTGGTCGAGGCCGTGGTGGAGGCTATGCACGAGCCGAAGGCCGGGGAGGACTCGCCGCTGGTGGCGGCCAACTCCTTTGAAGCCGATGCGTTGCGGGCGGAGATCATCCGCGTGGGGCGCAAGCTGTGGGCGCGGCAGTACGTGGATGGGAACGGCGGCAACATCAGCGTGCGTCTGGGATCGAAGTACCTGCTGTGCACGCCCACCATGCTGAGCAAGGGCGACCTGGAGCCGGCCGACATCTGCCTTTCGGACCTGGATGGAAACATTCTGGCCGGGGACCGGTTGCGGACCAGCGAATTGCTGCTGCATCTGGAGATTTACAAGGCCAACCCGCGGGCGCGGGCGGTGCTGCACTGCCATCCGCCGTACGCGACGGCCTTTGCGGTGACCGGGACGGTGCCGCCGAACGGGCTGATTCCGGAGTACGAGGTGTTCATCGGGCCGGCGGCGGTGGCGCCGTATGAGACTCCCGGAACGCAGGCGTTTGCCGAGACGGTGCTGCCGTTTGTGCAGGATCACAACACCATCCTGCTCTCCAATCATGGCATCGTCTGCTGGTCCGACACCGTCACTCACGCCGAGTGGCTGGCGGAGATTCTGGACACGTATTGCAAGACGTACCTGATCGCCAAACAGATCGGACAGCCGCTCAGTTTCATCCCGGACAGCAAGATCGAGGAGATTCTGGCACTGAAGCGGCGGCTGGGATTTCCGGATGCGCGCATGGGGCGGATTGGCGGCGCGGCGTGCCCGGCGGAGGGAACGCATACGGCCGAGTTGGAACATCTGGTGGAGCAGGTGGTGGCGCGGCTGGAAAGCCGGGAGTGAGCCCAGGCCCCACTTCGGTGTGAGCGAAAAGAAAAGCGAAGGTATGGTACACTGGGTTTGCGCTCAGTGATTTGGACGTGAGCGGCGGTTTGCCATTAACGACGGCAAGTTTGCCTGGCACAGATTTTCCCCCGAAGCCCCTCGAGCGTATACCCATCAGTCTCCCACCCGGAGATTTCGCATTGGACTGTGAATAAGGTCTGAAGCGAGGGTTCGAGCGTTTTGCGTCCTTTTGGGCCTCCTTGAATGGACTGGCGAATTGGATTGTCTCGAATGCAACCGGGGAATCAAAGGAGCGGGTAGCCGGCCGGCGATGCGCCGCCTGGCGTACTGGTAGCGTGTGGCAGCTCCGGGCCTCGGGCGTTCTCCCTTTGAATGCTCAGTGGCCGGTCCCAGGGACGTTTTCGGTTCTCCCTTACGCATAGATGAATCAAGCAGGCTCGCGCCTGAGGAGTATTTGTGTGCGCGCCTCACGACCGGTTCCGATTGCAGGCCCCAGGAAGACTGGAGGCTCGCGGAGCCCAGGGAAAATGGATAATTTTGACGACTCAGTTTTCACAGTTTTCACTTTCGGCCGCTCTTTTGGCGCGGCTTGACATCAACAAATTTGTAACTCCCACGCCGGTGCAGGCGGGCTGCATTCCGCCAGCGCTGGAAGGCCGGGACGTGCTGGCCACCGCACAGACCGGGACGGGCAAGACGCTCGGCTTTCTGATTCCGATCGTGGAACTCCTCCAAAAGGCTGGAGCGCGTGGCCCCGCCGCGCATGCGCTCATCCTGCTGCCCACGCGCGAGCTGGCCATGCAGGTGGAACAGGCCTTTCTCGCCATCCGCTCCAGTTCTGAGCAAACCGTAGCCCTGGTGGTCGGCGGGCTGGCGGAGCGCTCGCAGCTCGACGCCATTCGCCGCGGCGCGCGCCTCATCGTGGCCACTCCC
This sequence comes from Occallatibacter sp., assembly GCA_036404455.1. GTDB lineage: Bacteria > Acidobacteriota > Terriglobia > Terriglobales > Acidobacteriaceae > Telmatobacter. The sequence goes on from DASWZM010000371.1 coordinate 9,655, forward strand.
GGACGCCTTGAGGACTACATCAAGCGCAGGCTGGTGCGGCTGGACCAGGTGAAGATTCTGGTGCTCGACGAGGTGGACCGGATGCTCGATATGGGCTTCCAGCCGGCCATTGCGCGCATTGCGGCCATGCTGCCGCCCGTGCGGCAGACGCTGTGCTACTCGGCTACGCTCGAAGGCTCGGTGAAGGACGTGGTGCGCAGGTATCTGAAAAATCCGGCGCGGATCGAGATTGGCTCGGTGCTGAAGCCGGCCGAGAACGTGGAGCTGCGCACCTTTGAAGTGGAGCCGGACAAGAAGCAGGAGCTGTTGGAACATCTGCTGGGCGCAGAGACGGGCAGCTTTCTTGTGTTTGTGCGGACCAAGCATGGAGCGGACCGCGTGGCGCGGCGGCTCAGCCGGTCGGGGTGGTCGGCGACGCAGATTCACGGCGACCGCTCGCAGTCGCAGCGGAATGCGGCGCTGCGCAGCTTCTCCGAGGGACATCACCGCGTGCTGGTTGCCACCGACGTGGCGGCGCGCGGCATCGACGTGGCCAACGTGGCGCACGTGATCAACTTCGATCTGCCCAAGATAGCTGAGGACTTTGTCCATCGCGTTGGAAGGACGGGGCGGGCTTCGGCGCACGGCGTGGCTTCGACCTTTGCCGGACCGTCGGAACGGGGCGAGCTGCGCAAGATCGAGCGGACGCTGTCGATTCAGATGAAGCGGTTTCGGGTGCGGTCGGTGGGGGCTGGGAAGGCGGCCTGAGAAGCAGCTTCCAGCCGGTAGCTTTCAGCCAGGAAGAATCGTGTGCCCCACTCATGCGCGAGAAAGTCGCGCATGAGTGGGGCACACGGCTTTTGGGGCCTACAAGCGGCGTTCGTCCTTGCGGGCCGCCAACTGGAGCAGCCGGCGGCCAACCAGGAAGAACCAGACCGGATAGAGCGGGCCGGCAATGGCCATGAGGACAACGCCGGAGACGGGCAGGAAGAGCCCGCCCACGATGTGGGCCAGGTCGAGCCCGTGCATCACGATGCCCAGCCAGGCGGTGGCCTTGCCGAAGACGCCGCCGCGCAACATGACCACCGAGATCAGCACCGCGCCAGATTGGAGCAGCACGCCGCCCAGGATGGCGCCCGTCGAGTGCCAGATGTCGGCGGCCATGATTGCTTCTCCGGCGGCAAGGAGTTGCGATCTGACGGCGTCGGTGGTTGCCGCCGCGAACTTGTCGCTCAGTGGGAGCATCGACAGAGCCGTGGGCGTGGCGAGGACCAGCGTCAATCCAACGAAGGCGAGGGCTGTGGAGAGCAAGGCATTTGCCGGGCTGGTTTTTCGCAATGCCGCGAAGAGGCCGAGAAACAGCAGGTAGTAGAGCGGCATGACGGCGACGGTGGGCAGGTCGAGGCGCAAAAGCCCCACCACTCTGTGGTGCTGCAGGAGGTCGAAAGCCTGGGCGGCAGAGGCGGGCTGGCCGCCCAGGATCACCATCTGAACCATCATAGCCAACGAGTAGACGATGAGAAGCAGAGCGGCGATTCCGCCAATGCGGCACAAGGCGCTCCAATCGCCGGACGCTTCCCGGATTGCCTTTTCGGGCTCAATCTCAGGATTCATGGTTTGTCAGCTTTCGAGGTGGGTGTGGAAGAAGGCGGCGATGCGGCGGCGGGCGTCCATGGTGGCGGGCTCGTTGTAGCCCATGCTGGAGCCGGCCCAGCGCATCAGCTTGACGACAAAGTGCTGGTGGTTGTTCATGAAGGAGTGGCCTGCGTCGGGGTATTCCTTAACGTCGTGGGGGATGAGGGCCTTTTGGAGGGCTTGTTCAAGCTGGCCGGCGACGCCTTGTTCCCATTTGGTTTTGCCGCCGTAGCTGCCGACGACCGGGCAGGCGGCGTGGAGGAAATCGTCGAGATCTTTGGGGAGCGGTCCGCCGTAATTGACGCTGGCGGCGGAGAAGCCGCGGCCCGAGATCAGCAGCAGGGCGAATCCGCCGCCCATGCAGAAGCCGATCACGCCGACCTTGCCGTTGCAATTTGGTTGGGCGAGGAGCCAGGAGCGGGAGGCTTCGACATCGTCGAAAGCGGGACCGGTGCGGGCCATGAGATTGCGAATGACCTGGCGAAGACAGAGAAGAATGCCGCCGCGGTAATAAAGGTCGATGGAGAGAGCCAGAAAGCCGGCTTCGGCGAGCCAGTTGGCCTGGTTGCGATGGTCTCTGGTCATGCCGCCGATGTCGTGAAGGACGACGACGCCGGGGACGAGGTTGGGGATGGTAGGAACGGCGAGCCAGGAGGGCATCTGGCCGCGCGGGGTAGGGATGAGGACGTTGGGCATGGTGGTTCTCCCAGGTCTGGCGGCGGTCTCGCTGCCGACAGGCGATTCTACTCCCGGCCAATGGGTGTGTGGTTAAAGTTTGGATTGCAGGGTTTTCACTGTGAGAGCGGGCTGAATCTGTATGATGTTTCGTTGTCTTGTGGAGGTGACGATGCGAGGTCTCAAGCTGTCTCTGCCGGCTGTACTTCTGTTCCTTTCCTGTTTTCCTGCGCGTCATTCTTTTGCGCAGGGCGTTCCCGGTCCCAGCCCTTTATCCTCGCCGGCGGGATTAACGCAGGCTTCCCCGGCTCCGGTAGTTACCATGACGGATGCAGAGAAGGCGGAGATGGCCGGGCGCGTTCGCGCCGAGACGTTGCACGCGTGGGAGGGGTACAAGAAATGTGCGTGGGGGCACGACGAACTGCATCCCCTGAGCAAGAAGCCCTTCGACTGGTATGGGCACACGCTGCTGATGACGCCGGTGGATGCGCTGGACACGCTGACCCTGATGGGGCTGAAACCGCAGGCAGACGAGGCACGCAGGCTGATCGATACCGGGCTCAACCTGGACCAGGACCTTTATGTCAAGGACTTCGAGATCACGATCCGGCTGCTGGGCAGCCTGCTCTCAAGCTATGAGCTGACGGGCGACAAGCGGTTGCTGGAGCTGGCCGACGAGCTGGGCCGGCGCATGCTGCCGATGTTCAACTCGCCGACGGGGATGCCTTACGAGTTTGTGAACCTGCACACGGGCGCGGTGCGCGGTGCCAAGAGCAATCCGGCGGAGATCGGCAGCCTGCTCATCGAGTACGGGATGCTGGCGCGGCATACGGGCAGACAGGAGTACTACGATAAAGCCAAGCGCGCGGTGGTCGAGTTGTACAAGAGGCGCTCGGCGATCGGGTTGGTCGGTTCGGAGATCGATGTGGAGACCGGGGCTTGGAGCGACCCGGCGTCGGGCATCATGGGCGGGATCGATTCCTACTATGAGTACTTGTTGAAGGCGTCGATCCTGTTCGGCGACCAGGACTGCGCGCGCATGTGGCTGGAGAGCCAGACTGCGATTGAGAAGTATCTGGCAGACCGTCGGCCGGATGGGCTGTGGTATGGATATGCGGACATGAACACGGGGGTGCGCACGCACACGTATTACGGTGCACTCGACGCGTTCTTTCCCGCGGTGCTGGCTCTGGCGGGCGATGTGAAGGAAGCCGGGGAGTTGCAGGAATCGAGCTACCGGATGTGGAATCTTGCGGGTGTTGAGCCGGAGCAGTTGGACTACTCGACGATGCGGATTACGGGCCCCGAGTATGCGCTGCGGCCGGAGATCATGGAGTCGACTTACTACCTTTACCATTACACGCACGATGCGAAATACCTGGCCATGGGGCAGACCTTCTTCAACGCGCTGGTGAAGTACTGCCGCACGGATGAGGGTTATGCGGCGCTGGCCGACGTGCGCAGCAAAAAGAAGGCCGATTCGATGGAGAGCTTCTTTTTTGCCGAGACGCTGAAGTACCTTTACCTGCTTTACTCGCCGGAGTCGACGCTGGACTCCGATGCCATCGTGTTCAACACGGAAGCGCATCCCATGAAACGGAGCGTGGGGCGAAAGTAGGGCGGGATGGGCGAATTTCTTCGTTCGATAGTTCGGGCGCTGGGGCGAGCGCGGGGGCCGATTCTGTGGATGGGGCTGACCTACCTGCTGGGGGTGGTTGCGGGGGCGGGGATGGTTCATGCGGGCAGCCAATTTGCGCTTTCGTATCGGGACAAGCTGGTGGGGCGGGCCATGGCGAGCGACCCGGCGGCGGTGGCCGAGGGCCGGGGATTTCCGGTTCGGGCGGCGCTTCTTGATTTTGCCGGCAACCTGGGCCGTGGGGCTGTTCCCTCGACGATGATGGGGCTGTCGGTGGCGATGCCGTTTCCGCTGGCGGCGTTTCGCGGATGGATTGGCGGCATTGTCTCGGTGGACGGCGACCATAGGAGCCGGCTGGGGAACTTGCGGGAGGGAAGCTACTACCTGGGCGTGTTGCTTTTTCAACTGATTCCGTACACGCTGGCGGGCGGAGCGGGGGTACGGCTGGGACTTGGGTTTCTGCTGCCCAGTGGGCGATGGGGTTATCCGGCGGGGAGACGCTGGCTGGGCCTTCCGGCCGAAGGCGTGCGGGACGTGGGGCGGATTTATGCCCTGGTTGTGCCGCTTTTTCTGGTGGCTTCGCTGGTGGAGTTTTTGGCGAAATGAGTTGAACGGCCGCCGGGTTTCGAAGACCGCGGCAGTGGGTCAAATTGAGGGAGCTAACCCTCATGGGCTAAAGCCCGGATGATTTTGTGGGACTTATGTACGGGCCGAGGCCCGTGCCCTTCAAGAAGCCCGGCTGAGGCCCGTATCCTTCACACTGACCCACTGCCAAAGCGGTCTTTTCGTTGACTCCGGGGCGGGATTCGGGTATTCTAGAGACCTTGCGCGGTGTTGCGCCTGGGGTCTGCGTGTGCGGGGTCCCCATCGACAGGCTTTCGTCGATGGGGTGATGTGCACTCACCCGGACCGACTGGTTGATGCCCCGGATGGGGGTCGGCTGGAGCAGGCCAGCGGCTGCCGGAGGCGCGGTAATTGGCGCGAAGCCGGCTGAGCCAGAGCCCCTTGAGGGCCAACTCCGCAGTTCTCACCCGAACAGATTTGTTTGGACGTGGGTAGAAATCGGGCCCTGCGCATATTGCGTGGGCCAAGGCGGTTTGCGCCGTGGTTTTTTGCGGGGCAGATTTGTTGAGTGCAGGGTTTTGCAAGGCTGGTTCTTAGAGGGCAGGAGAG
>DASWZM010000372.1:0-2200 GCA_036404455.1 Occallatibacter sp.
GGCGAAGCGGACGACGCCATCGGCGGTGACGTGAACGGGCGTGCCGACGGGCGCGCCGAGATCGACGCCTTTGTGGAATTCGCCTTCATCCCCGAACGGATCGTTGCGCTGGCCGAAGCCACTCAGCAGCCGGCCGTCGATGGGCCAGAGATTGGGAGTGCCATTGAGCGGGTGGACGCGGCGCGATGAACTGGTGAGCAGGGCCAGGGTGTTGGCGTTGCGGAGGAAGTCGTAATCCTGGACGCTTTCGGCGTACGACGGGACCAGCTTGCCCTGGGCGGCGATATCGGAGGGACCTTGCAGCTTCTGCTTGAGGCCAAATACCGCGGAAACCTCGTTGGCGTAGAGCTCCAGGCTGGCCAATTGCTGATTGGTCTGGCTGACTTCCTTCTGGAGGCTCTGGTAGCGGACGCGGAGGGCGCCGAAATCCGTGCGGAGGTTGTTGTAGTTGGCTACTTTCCACGCCATGCGCGCGTAGCTGGCCACGAAACCGAAGACGGAAATGCCGCCGAGCAGGGCGAGAGCGAGGATGGCATAGACAGCCTGATGCGGAATATGAATGCGTCTGAGCCTGCCGCGGAGGGAGTGAGCCACCACGACCACGAAATATTCTTGCTTCATAGTCTTCTTCAACCGGACCGATGCGCCGGCCCGGGCAGGGCTATTTCCTAACGAAACAGATCGGCGAATTCCAAACTGTAACAGCATGAAGGGGGCCCTGTCAACCTTATAATTGGTTTGCAAGTGATTGATAAAATTGGTATTGTTCAATTTTAGCAACCACATGCGGCTACCTGGAACCTTATTTTTGCGGAATCTGGTGGAGCGGCGCAGTTTGCTCGAGCAACTGGTGCGGCGGGACTTCGAGCAGCGCTTCGTGGGTTCGGCGGTGGGGTGGATCTGGGGGCTGATCCATCCGCTGGTGCTGCTGGTGTGCTGGTGGTTCGTTTTCGTGAAGGTGCTGCGATTGAAGCCGGATGGTGCGGTTACGGACAATTACCCGCTGTACCTGTTTGCCGGGATGCTGCCGTGGCTGCTGTTCAGCGACACGGTGCAGCGGTCGGCCACGGCGATGTTGGAGCAGGCGAACCTGATCACGAAGACCGTGTTTCCCTCGGAGATTCTGCCGGTGTCGGTGTTTCTGTCGTCGGTGGTGAGCCACCTTCTGGCGGTGGCGTTGATGGTGGCGGCGGCGGGGGTGATGCTGAACCAGATCAGTATTTTTCTGCTGCTGCTGCCGGTATACATCTTTGTGCTGGGGCTTTTCGCAGTGGGGGTGGGATGGATTGTGGCGAGCCTGCACGTCTTCCAGCGGGACACGGCGCAGGTGATGAGCGTGGTGTTGCAGTTCTGGTTTTGGCTCACGCCGATTTTCTTCACGGAAGCAAAATATCCTCCGAAGGCGCGGATTCTGCTGACGCTGAATCCGATGAATTACCTGGTGCGGGGGTACCGGCAGATGCTGCTGACTTCCACTTGGGGCTGGACGGATCTGCGCGACCTGGCGGTGGCGGCGGGTTTCGGAGTGGCGCTGTTTCTGATTGGCGGGCTGTTCTTCCGGTACATGAAGCGGGGGTTTGCGGACGTGCTGTGAGGGGCGTCGGCGCTCTGAAGCAGACGCTGGCTGCGGCGCGCTGCGCGACTGTGTATCCGTTGCGGCGAGAAAGATGCGGCTACCGGGCCGCGCGAAGTTAGCTGCCGGCGGCGACTCTGGCTTGCTGGATATTGTTGTTGTTGACCTGCCAGATGGTGGTGACGGAAGGGCCCAAAATACCGAGGAACCCGGTGCAAACGAGGGCAATAAAAGTAACCAGCAGCGAGTACTCGATCAGGTCCTGACCGCCATCTTCGCGCCACAAATTGCGAAGGAACTGCTGCATTTCGGCCTCCACGATTATTAGAACCGAACTACTGTGTGAGTTGCAAGCGGTAAGTGGCTCTTCTGGTACCGCACCGACGATGGCAGGCAGATTATCGTTAGCTGAAGTTAGTAATGAAAGCTGGGTTTCATAACTTAGGTTAGTACCGGGTAGCGTTGTTAGAGAGTGGAATGCCAGGGAGGAAAGTGGAGCGTACCACTTGGCCGTGCCGACCCCCGTTATTGACCCACGTTTGTCAACGGGGCGGGTGTCCGCCGAGCGCCTTCAGGCTTCTCCCTTGCGGCTCGCCGCCAGGAGCTTGCACACCAGCGCGATTTGAT
>DASWZM010000373.1:0-4217 GCA_036404455.1 Occallatibacter sp.
ATGAAGATGGACTCGACGGCCATCGCCGCCGGCCTGTTGCACGACTCGGTCGAGGACACGCCCGCGACGAACGAGGAGATTGAGGCCGGCTTCGGTGAGCAGGTGGCGCACATCGTCGAAGGCGTCACCAATATCGACAAGATCGAGTTTGCCAATCGCGAGGACCGCCAGGCGGAAAATGTGCGCAAGATGCTGCTGGCCATGGTCTCCGACGTGCGCGTGGTGCTCATCAAGCTGGCCGACCGGCTGCATAACATGCGCACCCTCGAGCACCTGCGGCCCGAGCGCCAGCAGTCCATCGCCCGCGAGACACTGGAGATCTACGCGCCTCTCGCGCATCGTTTGGGCATGGGCAAGGTGCGCGGCGAGCTGGAAGACCTGGCCTTCCGCTACACCGACCCGGTCAGCTACGAGCAGGTCGCGGCGGCCGTTGAATCCCGCCGCACCGAGGGCGAGCAGTTTCTGCGCGGCGTGGAAGACACGCTGGTCGAGCAGTTGCGCGATAACGGCATTGAGGCCCGCGTCGAGTGGCGCATCAAGCGGCTTTACTCAATCTTTCAAAAGATCGAGCGCTCGAAAGTTTCCTTCGACCAGGTCTATGATCTGCTGGCCATCCGGGTCGTCACCCAGGACGTGGCTGCCTGCTACGCCGTTTTCGGGCTGATCCACACCTTGTGGCGGCCGGTTCCGGGGCGCATCAAGGACTTCATCGCTATCCCGCGCGCCAACCGCTATCAGTCGCTGCACACCACGGTGATGGGCGCCAGCGGCCATCAATTCGAGGTGCAGATCCGCACCGAAGAGATGCACCGCATTGCCGAAGAGGGAATCGCCGCCCACTGGAAGTACAAGGCGGGCGGAACCACGGTCACGGCCCGCGACGAGGAACGGCTTAATTGGATCAGGCAGTTGGTCGAGTGGCAGAAGGAGATGACCGACCCCAACGAATTCCTCTCCAGCCTGAAGATGGACCTGTATCCCGACGAGGTCTACACCTTCACGCCCAAGGGGAAGGTGGTGGTGGTTCCGGCCGACGCCACTCCGGTGGACTTTGCCTACACCATTCACACCGAGGTAGGCCACACCTGCGTGGGCGCCAAGGTGAACGGCCGCATGGTGCCCCTGCGGTCCAAGCTGCGCACCGGCGACATCGTCGAAATCGTTACGCAGAAGGATCACAAGCCGAGCCGCGATTGGCTCACTTTCGTCAAGAGCCCCCGCGCCCGCAACAAGATCAAGCACTGGCTCAACGAGGACCAGCGCCGGCGGGCAGTGGAGATCGGGCGCAAGCTGCTGGAGCGCGAAGCCAGGAAGTTCAAAGTCCCGATGAGCCAGATCGACGACCAGGATCTGGGCCGCATCGCCAACGAGTATGGCGTGGCCACTGCCGCCGACCTGCTGGCCACCCTGGGCCAGGGCAAGCACTCCGCCCACCAGGTGCTGAACAAGCTGGCGCCGGGCTATGCCAGCCAGGGCGATGCCGAGGCCATCCCCGAAGCCAAGCCTGCAGGCAGCGTCGAGGCGGCGATGTCAGATGCAGTGAGAAAACTGCACCTTACCGGCTCGGACTCGCTTCAGGTGGAAGGCCAGAACGACCTGCTCGTTTACCGGGCGCGCTGTTGCAACCCCATTCGTGGCGAAGAGATCATCGGCTACGTCACCCGCGGCAAGGGCGTGGCCGTTCATGCTCGAAGTTGTCCCAATGTGCAAAACCTGCTCTACGAGAGCGACCGCCGCATTGCCGTCGAGTGGTCCCGCGTCGGCGACCAGTCCGCCGGCCACCCGCAGCGGTTCCCGGTCAAAATCACCGTCTTCTGCGACGACCGCACCGGCATGTTGAAAGAGTTAACCGCTGTGATCTCCGACGACAACACCAACATCCGGGGCGTCGATATCCGCGATGAGGACGGCGAGGCCGTAGTCGAGTTTGTGGTGGAAGCCGAAGACCTGCGCCACCTGAACCGAATGGTCCTGGGCATCCGCCGCGTCGCCGGAGTGCGCTCCGTGCAGCGGACGCAGAAGCTGTAAGCCGCTCTTCTGGCGATACGATCAATCCATGACAGAGAAGCATGAAGAGAAGGACGCGATCCTAAACGGAATTCACGTGCTCGATGGCGGCATGGCCTCGGAGCTTGAATACCAGGGAGCCAACATCGATGGGCCGCTGTGGTCGGCGCATGTGCTCGAGGACGCGCCGGAGCAGGTGATCGCGGTGCATCGCGCGTACATCGAGGCAGGCGCCCAGTGCGTGGAAACCGCCAGCTACCAGGTTTCGCGGATGGGCTATGCGGAGTTTGGTCTGGCGCCGGAGCAGGCGGATGCGGCGATGTTGCGGGCGGTGAAGCTAGCGCGAACTGCGGCGGCGGAGTTCCCGCAGTGCCGGGTGGTGGTGGCCGCGTCGCTGGGGCCGTATGGCGCTGCCCTGCACAATGGAGCCGAATACCACGGCAACTACAGCGTTGGCTTTGGCACACTGGTCGAGTTCCACCGCCAGCGCATTCGCGTGCTTGCTGCGGCCGATTCGGCAACTCCCAGCCTTCTCGCACCAGATTTGCTGGCATTTGAAACGCTGCCTTCGCTCGAAGAGGCAGAGGCGATCGGCCAGGCGCTTGCTCCCTGGCCGGAGCTGGCGGCGTGGTTCAGCTTCACTTGCAAGGACGGGCAGCACGTAGCCCATGGCGAACTGCTCGGCACCTGCGCCGCCGCGGTGGCGCGCTTTCCGCAGACGGTTGCCATCGGCGTCAACTGCACGCATCCGGCGCTGATGCCCGCGCTGATCGGCGAGTTGTGCCGGGCCACGGACAAACCGGTCGTCGTGTATCCAAACTCCGGTGAAGGCTGGGATGCGGTAGCCCGGTGCTGGACCGGCAAGGGCGATCCGGTCAGTTTTGGAACGCAGGCTGCGGAGTGGTTTGCGGCAGGAACGCAGATTGTGGGGGGCTGCTGCCGCACCCGGCCCGCGCACATTCGCCAGGTGGCGCAGGCGGCGGCCAGGCTGCATTGAGTGGAAACTAGCGACCGCCCAGCACCTGCTTGGCAATGGTGGCCAGTTGCATGTTCGACGTGCCCTCGTAAATCTTGCCCACTTTGACGTCGCGATAGTACTTTTCCGCCGGGTAATCGCGCACAAAGCCGTTCGCGCCGAAAACTTCAACGCATTGGCTGGCCACGCGCTCGGCCACCTGCGACGCAAAGTATTTGGTCATGGCCGCCTCGCGCACATACGGCTGGCCGGCATCCTTCAGGCGGGCGGCGTTGTAGACCATCAGCCTGGCCGCTTCGATCTCCGTTGCCATCTCGGCCAGGGTGAACTGCACCGCCTGGAACTCGGCGATAGGCTTGCCGAACTGGCGCCGTTCTTTGGCGTAGCGGGCCGCATGTCCCCAAGCTCCCTCGGCCAGCCCCAGCATCTGCGCGCCAATCCCGATGCGCCCCTCGTTCAGCGTTTCGATGGCGATCTTGTAGCCTTTTCCCGGCTCGCCCAGCAGGTTCTCTTGCGGAACCTCGCAGCCATCCAAGATCAATTCACAGGTGCTGCTGGCGCGAATGCCCAGCTTGTCTTCCTTACGGCCCACGGTAAAGCCTGGCGTGTCCTTTTCCACCAGAAAGGCCGTGATGCCGCGATAGCCTGCCGCCGGATCGAGCGTGGCAAAGACGATAAACAGTCCGGCCTCGCGTGCATTCGAGATCCACAGCTTGCGCCCGTTCAGCCGGAAGCCTCCTGCAACTGCCTCGGCGCGGGTCTGCAGGGAAAAGGCGTCGGAGCCGGAGCCGGCCTCGCTCAACGCATATGCGCCCACCGTGCCACTGGCCAGCCGTGGCAGCCAGAGTCGCTGTTGTGCCTGGCTTCCCCAGCGGCGCAGCGCGTTGATCACCAGGGTGTTGTGTACATCCAGAAGCACGGCCACCGCCGGGTCCACGGTGGAGATGGCCTCGATGGCCAGCACCGCGTCAAAGAAGCTGCCGCCCGCTCCACCCAGTTCCTCGGGAACCTCAATGCCCATCAGCCCCAGGTCGAAGATCCGCTGCACCAGACCAGCGCCAAACTGCTGCTCATCGTCCATGGCCCGCACCCGCGGCCCAATGGTCTCCTCGGCAAACTGCCGCACGGTTGCGTAGAAAAGGGTCTCCTCTTCCGAGAGTTGCGTAAGTGGTGTGGGGGTGGCGTGGCCCAACGGGGAAATGCCTCCGGCCTCGGAGTGTATCAAAACGGACTC
>DASWZM010000374.1:0-2164 GCA_036404455.1 Occallatibacter sp.
CGCCATCGCGCCGGTGCGGGGCACAAAGCCAAAGGTGGGCCGCAGGCCGGTGTCGCCGCACCGTGTGCAAGGCGAGGAGATCGACCCCAGCGTCTCCGAGCCAATGGCGAACGCCACGCACCCCGCCGACACCGCGCTCGCCGAGCCCGCCGATGACCCGCTTGATCCCTGCTCCGGATTCCACGGGTTCCGCGTCCGCCCGCCAAACCACTTGTCGCCCATGGCCAGCGCGCCCAGCGTAAACTTGGCCACCAGCACGGCTCCCGCCGCATCCAGCCGCTGCACAACGGTCGCGTCCTCGTCGATGACCTGGTGCTCAAACCCGCCCGCGCCCCATGTCGTCGGATAGCCCTTCACCGCAAGCAAATCCTTTGCTCCCCACGGAATTCCGTGCAGTGGACCGATGTAATAACCGGCAGCAGTTTTTGCGTCTGCAGCCCTTGCCTGCGCCAGCGCCCGCTCCTCAGTGAGAGTAATCACGAAGTGCAGTTTCGAGTCGTAGCGCTTCAAACGGTCGAGATACATTTGCGTGAGCGCAAGCGAGGTGATCTTGCGGTGGCGCAGCAATTCGTGAAGCTCGGCCACGGTTGCAAATGCCAAGTCTTCCATGTGGGCGGGCGCGGCTGGGCCTTCTCCGGCGACAAGAGGCTCCATTGATGGGTTAGTACCCAGGGGCATGGGGCAGGGCTCGCGTCTCTCACCTGCGATCGATGTCTCCGTCGGCAGCGGATGAAACACAAGCGCCGGCGCCACTGAGTTCGCCAGCTTCAGCGCCCGGATCGGCTCATACGACCCCCGCTGGTCGTTCAGCCCCTCCAGCATCATCTTCTTCTGTTCCGCGGTAAACGGCCCCACCCCGGCCAGCGCCGCCGCTTGGTCGAGCATCTCCGCCGTGATCTTCGGCAGTTCATTGACCTTGGCTCCCGGTGCGGCCTCCTGCGCCTGCGCCGCCAGGGTGTACAAGACGCCCGGCAGTAGCGCCGAAGTGATGCCTGCGCGGCTGCAAGCAGTAAGAAACCCTCGACGATCCAAAGTCATTGTTGAAGCTCCCCCCAAAGGCGCGCACGTCCTGCTCGAAAACAATAACAAATGAGCCCTGCCCTCCTCGGCCCATTCCTTCAACCTTTTCGTCCAGCCATAAGAAAGCGCGGCGGAGGATTCACCGTCCGCCGCGCCTTGGATCCAGTTGTTGCGAGTTTATTTGCCCGCTTCGTCTGCCTGCAGGTGGGCTTTTGCCACTGCGTCCTGGCGGCGTTTCCCCTCTGCCTCGTAATCCACACTCACGGGAACCCAGGGGTGGGCCTTCATCTGCTTCACGTACTCGCCCAGGCGCACAGCAAAGCCACTGTCGATCTCCTTAAGCGAAACCTGCGCTTTGGGCAGCGCCTCGTGGAAGTGCGCAATCTCCTCCACGGCGGCTTCCGGGTGGTAGCTCAGCCGGTCGCCCGTCTGCATGGCGTCGATCAGGTCGTCCGGAGCATCGGAGACCGGCGAAGTCTGGCGCATCATGTCGTAGGCCCCGCGCAGCCGCGTCATGGCCCCGGCAAATCCGTCCAGTTCGCCGCGTCGTGCCGTCTGCCCCGCGGCCCGGTGCACTTCCAGCGTCACCTTCGCCGCCACGCTCCCGCTCGGCACGGGAATTACCGTCGTCAGCGTGTTTCCCTCGAAGCTCCATCCGCCCTTGCCCGTTGGCCCGGCGTGCTTCACTGCCACGCCGTTCACCGTCACTGTCGCGGGCGGCCAGTCGCCAGGCAGCCGCACCTCAAATCCCCGCGTCTTCGGCATCCCTGGATAACTGCCCTCTGCTGGTCCAATCTCTACCCGCAGGGTGTCCGCGGTTTGGGTTGCTTTGATCGGCGTGCGCGCAAACACCCCGCGCTGGTACTCGACCGACACGCCCGAGTCCTCATAAACCGAGTAACTGGAACTGGTGCCCGGTTTGAGCTGCCAAACGTTCACAATCAGCGGGTCCACCGGCTTTTCGCCGCTATAGCGCATCGGCGGCTGCATGGGCACAATCGCCCCCGCGCGCAGGTAAACCGGCGTCTGGTCGATGGAGAAACTGCGCCCCACCACGGCCGGCCCGGTCAGGTGCTTGCCCGTGGGCCATTCGATCCACTCGCCCGTGGGCAGCCACACCTTCTCCGTCGCCAGGCCGCTGGCC
>DASWZM010000375.1:0-3366 GCA_036404455.1 Occallatibacter sp.
ACCGGGCAGGAACGCGGCTAATCCATAAAGCTGTAAAAGAATCGGCACCCCACCCCGAAAAAAAGGTTGGGCAACCGCGTAACCTCGGGGGCCCGAAGAACGCCTGGGTCTATATATGGAAGAACAGGCCATACTGATCGAACTGGAACCCAGCGGGGATGGAACCTGCCCAGCGGAGCCGGACCGGCGGCGGAAGGCCGAGGGGGCTCCGAAAATCAAGCGGATCGACCGCGACCAGTCGGCGTTCGTCTCGCTGTGTGTAGAGAATCTGGTGGGCGCCGACGACAAGGTGCGGGCGATCTGGGAACTGACCGGCCGGATGGATCTGAGCCGGCTGTATGAACCGATCGTGTCGCGCGAGAACGAGGCGGGACAAGCGGCCGAAGATCCGCGGTTACTGGTGGCGATCTGGGTGTGGTGCTACAGCGAGGGGATCAGTTCGTCGCGGCAGGTGGAACATCTGATCGAGCAGGAGCCGGCGCTGATGTGGCTATGCGGATTGCGCACGATCCGTCACGCCACGCTGGCGAACTTCCGCAAAGATCACCAAGCGGAACTGGACGACTTGTTCACGCAGTTGCTGGCCATGCTGGAAACGGCGGGCGCCATCAAGCTGGAGCGGGTGATGCACTGGCACGAAGATCCGGGCCCGGGCGGGCGCGGACACGTTTCGGCGGGAGGGCACGCTGCGAGCGAATCTGGACAAGGCGCGGGCGGCGGTGGAGCAGATGGCGGATGCGGATGCGGCGCCCGCCGAGACAAAGCGGCCACAGTCGGCGCGGCGTCGTGCCGCGCGGGAGCTGCAGGAGCGGCTGGAAGCGGCGCTGCGGGAACTGGAGCAGGTGCGGGCCGGGAAGAAAAACGAAGAAGAGAAGGAGAATGCGCGGGTCAGTGGCAGCGAGCCGGAGGCGCGCATGATGAAGCATGGGGACCAGGCGATCCGGCCTTCCTACAACGCGCAGATCAGCACCGCTGCCGAGAGCAAGGCCATTGTCGCCGCGCAGCTTACCCAGGATGCCAACGACATGGATTCGCTGGAAGCGGCGATGGATCTGGTGCAGCAGAACATGGGGCGGGAACCGGAACAGGTGGTGGCCGATGGCGGCTACACCACGCGGGACAACATCGTCGCGATGAAGGAACGGGAGATCGACTTTATCGGCAGCCTGGGGGACCCGGCGGCGCGGCAGGCGGCGGCGGTAAAAGCGCGGGGCATCGATCCGCGCTTTGCCCCGCAGTTCTTCATTCTGCAGCCGGAGACCCATACGCTGCAATGTCCGGCGGGAAAGCAACTGCGGTACCTTCGGCAGAACCGGGTGCGGGGCGATCTGTATCACCGCTATCAGGCGGCGGGAAGCGATTGCGGCGCCTGTGCGTATCGGTCGCAGTGTTGTCCGCAGAAACCGGAGCAGGGCCGGGCGGTGGCGGTGCGGGTGGAGGAAGCGGCGGACATCGCCGCATTCCGGCGCCGGATGGAAACCGAGCAGGCCAGGAGCATTTATCGGCAGCGGGCCGAAGTGGCGGAGTTTCCCAACGCCTGGCTCAAAGAGAAGATCGGGCTGAGGAAGTTCTCACTGCGCGGCATGGTGAAGGCGGGAATCGAACTGACATGGGCCTGCCTGACCTACAACGTCATGCTCTGGATCCGCGTGTGCTGGGGAGGTGAAACGGTCGCGAGGGCTTGAAAAGAGGGGCGACCACCCCGGATGGAATCGATCCGCCCAATACATCGGTAAACGGCTCTTCCGGTCCGTTCCTGCCGTTGCGGCCATTTGCTCACCCGCACACCCACAAGTGTGTCTGCGAAACTGTCGCAATCTGATTTCGGAGTCAGTTCCGGCTTCCGTTGTTCGCCCGAGTCTCCCCGGATCGATTCTTTTACAGCTTCTCTCGCCGCGTGTCCTGGCGCCGCGTGTCCCGGCGAAGCTATTTCCTCACGAGTGGCGCCGAGATGAGGGAAACCAGATCGGGCACGGTCTCATCGCGCTCCAAATGGGGGTACCGCTCGCCGCCCCGATAATCGACCCGGTAGGTCTTATAGTATTCGCCCGCCTTGACCAGCAGATCCAGCGACGTGCTGGATGCCGCCGTCTCCTGCACCGCCTCCCGCAGTATTGTCGGAGTGAATTGACGGCTGTTTACGGCGATTAATTTCGCGCCCGGTGCGATGCCGGCCCTGGCCGAGGGTCCGTTCCACGCGACGTCGGTAATCGTTCCGTCCTCCTTCACCTTCAAGCCGATGGAAAAACTGAGGTCGATCAGTTTGCGCCATTGCTCCATGGCGTTCCACATGTCCTGCCGTGTGCTGCTGTAGACCAGCTTCCAGCCCCCGCCGTTGATGCCGCCCAGCGGCGCGTGGGGCTCCGTAGAGCGCAGACGCGTCTGAAAAAAGCCGGCCCAGTCGTAGGGCTGCACGGCGTTCAGAGCGGCGACCAGGTCATCGAAGTTATACGGCTTGAGCGCGGGCGCGCCGCCCGGTCCGCCGTAAAATGAGCGGCAGAAATCGTTCAGGGATTTTGCGCCCCCGCTGAGGCGGCGAATCAGGACGTCGGCTTCGAGCCAAATGAGCGAGCCCTCCGGATAGTAATCGACGGACCGCCGGTACTCCGTGTACTCGTCGGGGGCCTCATAGAGGAGTTGCGCGGCAACGGCGGTGTCTTCGAGCGGGCGCCAGGTCCGGCCAGATTCGCGGTCGAGCTGGGCGGCGGTGATCGCCAGCGAGTCTCGATAGTCGGCCTGGCTCCACAGCCCGCTGCGGGCGGCCAGCACCTCGCCGAGATAGTTGGTCAGCCCCTCGTATACCCAGAGCAGATCGCCCTTCATGGGCTTATCGAAGCCCCCCGTGGCAAGTCCCTCGGGACGGCGGTATTTGCCATTCCAGGAATGCGTCATTTCGTGGGGAAGCAGACTGCCCCCCGCTTTCAACAGTCCCGGGTCGAGCAAGGTGCGCTCGTAGTCGCGGTCGTCGCTGGATTCGTGGTGCTCGATGCCAATGTGGATGGTGTGGTCGCTGAGGGTGAGCAGAAAATGATAGCTGCGATAGTGCCGTGAGCCAAACAGATCGCCAGTCTGCGCCACCAGATTCTTCCAATGCCCGACGGTGTCCGGGTCAACGTCGAGGGCGCGCTCGCTGTCGGCGGCGATGTGAATGTAATGCGCGGCGCCGTTGTCGCTGCCCAGATCGACGGTGCGGTAGTGCGCGCCGCTGGAGACCGGCGAATCGACAAGGGTGGTCAGCGATGCGGGTTGAAATTCGATCTCGTTGCCCGCTTCCCGCGCTACGGGCAACGCCGTTCCATAGCGCCAGCCGGAGGGAATCTTGAGCGTCGCCCGATATTGGATGCGGTCCGGATCGCAGCCTTGCGG
>DASWZM010000376.1:0-5046 GCA_036404455.1 Occallatibacter sp.
GGCCTGCCTACAGTACTACATTCATCGTTGCCTCGGCCCCTGCGTCGAGGGCCTCACCACTCCCGACGCATACAAGCAGGCCGTCCGCGACGCCCAGCTTTTCCTCGAGGGCCGCCACGCCGAGCTTGAGCGCACTCTTACAACCCGCATGATGGCCGCCGCCGAAGCCCAGCAATGCGAAGCCGCCGCCCGTCTCCGCGACCAGCTCTCCACCGTCCACCAGCTCCAGGAAAAGCAGCGCATCGCCACCGCCGAGCAGGACGACGAAGCCGACGTCTTCGGCTATCACTTCGAGTCCGGCTCTCTCGCCGTCAATCTCTTCCACGTCCGCGCCGGAAAAATCGTCGACCGCCGCGAATTCTTCTGGGAAGACCTTCCGGACCTCCTCGAATCCCCCACCCCCGAGGATTCTTCGGAACAACGCGGCTCAGACCCCGCAATGTATCAGGGCACGACTTCAGTCGTGCCGCAAATGGAGCAAGATGAGCGCGGGGCTTTAGCCCCAGAGACCAACTCCAGCCAGGCGGAAACCCCCTTCCACGCCGCCCCCGTCTTCAGCGCTCTCCTCAAGCAACTCTACATCGACCAGCACTACGTCCCCCGCACCATCCTCGTCCCTGTCGACTTTGACGACCGCGAATCCCTTGCCGCCCTGCTCACCGAGCGAACCGGCCATCGCATCGAGATAACCGTCCCTCAGCGCGGAGAAAAACGCTCCCTCGTCGATCTCGCCGGCCAGAACGCCAAGCAGTCCTACACTCAGCGCTTTCGAGTCCTCGAGCCCTCCCGCAAAGCCATCCAGGAGGCCCTCGCCGACGCCCTCATGCTCCCCGAACTCCCCCGCCGCATCGAGTGTTTCGACATCTCCCACATTCAGGGCGCTGAAACCGTAGCCTCCCTCGTCGTCTGGGAAGACGGCAAGATGAACAAGCAGGCCTATCGCAAATTCAAAGTCATGACCGTTCTCGGCGTCGACGACTTCGCCTCCATGCGCGAAGTCGTCCATCGCCGCTACCTCCGCCTGCTGGGTCAGCACCAAGGAACAGACGCATTGAAAGGGCACGACTTCAGTCGTGCCGCAGATGGCCCCAATTTAGAAACCGGGGCTTTTGCCCCTGAGGGAAGCTCTTCGAAATCCTCCCCGAAATTGCCGCCCTCTCCCGCACCCGAGCCCGGAAGAAAGAAGGAGCCGCAAACCCTCCCCTCGCTCATCCTCATCGACGGCGGACTCGGCCAACTCCACGCCGCCGCCGAAGCCCTGGAATCTCTCGGCCTCACCTCCCAACCGCTGGCCTCCATCGCCAAGCGCGAAGAAGTCATCTATCTCTACGGCAACGAAGACGAGCCCATCGTCCTCGACCGCCGCTCCCCCGTCCTTCATCTCGTTCAGCTCATCCGCGACGAGAGCCACCGCTTCGCCGTCGGCTATCATCGCCAGCGCCGAGCCATGCGCGACCGCGACTCCGAGTTACTTACCATCCCCGGAGTAGGCCCTCAAACCCGCCAGCGTCTCCTCTCCCACTTCGGCAGCCTCCGCGACGTCCAGCAAGCCACCGCCGAATCCCTCGCCGCGGTCGTCCCCCGCAAAACCGCCGAAGCCATCCATCGCCACTTCCACCAAGCCCAGCCCACACCCTGACGCTGGCCTTTTGCTGAAGCCGGCATCGATGGTATATTTCCCCGACCGGCTTGGGTGTGGCGCGCGTGCATCCAACAATGTTGAAAACAAGTCGAACCCGTCCCGCCTGGCGGCGGGGATGGACATCACTGAGATAAGAAGGAGTCTTCCATGCTTCGTCTTCTGAGCATCGCGTACTTGATCAGCCTGATGGCCGGCCCAGGTCCGGGAATTGCCCTGGAAATGGCCCAGGCGCCGACAGTCCCGCCAGCGCCCGCCGCGGCCTCACGCCCAGCGCGCCCGGCGCCTCCCGCTCGCGATCCCAACACGCCTGGTTATGTCACGGCCAGGGAGTTACCCGTCGGCGCCAATGCTCCCGCGAATGCCGACGGAGACTTTATCATTGGCCCCGCTCACAACCCGGCGCCGGAGATGTCTCCGCAGGAAGGCGTACCGCAAGGAACGGTGTTTGAGTTCACCATGAATTCGGTTGACAGCAAGATTTATCCCGGCATCGCACGGGACGCCAATACTTTTGGCACGGCGAACCCAACCGATCCAGGCAAACTCGTGGTTACCACCAGCCACCCCGCTCCCTACACGCGGCGAGTGGCGGTTTACGTCCCCAAGCAATACGTCCCCGGCACAGCCGCGCCATTCATTGCCGGGGCCGACGGACCCGACAGCGGGTTGTTCACGGCCCTGGATAATCTGATTGCCCAGCACCAGGTGCCGGTAATGCTCGCCATCTCCATAAGCAATGGCGGGGGCGACGCCCAGGGCAGCGAACGCGGCCTGGAATACGACACGATGTCAGGCCTGTATGCGGAGTTCGTCGAGAAGGAGGTACTGCCTCTCGTTGAGGCGCAAACCCATGTGACATTGACTCGCGATCCCGAGGGCCGGGCGACAATGGGCGGCAGTTCCGGGGGTTCCTGCGCGTTGATCATGGCATGGTATCACCCTGAGTTATATCACCGCGTTCTTACTTACTCGGGAACTTATGTGAATCAGCAGTGGCCCTATAACTCAGAGACTCCGCACGGCGCGTGGGAGTTTCATGAACACCTGATCCCCAACAATCCGGCCAAGCCGCTGCGCATCTGGATGGAGGTCGGCGACAGAGACCTTCTCAATCCGAATGTCATGGACGACCATATGCACGATTGGGTCGCCGCCAATGAGGACATGGCGAAAGTGCTGGCTGCGAAGGGCTATCATTACCAGTTTGTATTCGCCCGCAACGCCGGGCACGTAGACCACGCCGTGAAACTTGAAACCCTGCCCGAGGCACTGGAATATGTGTGGCAAGGCTATCCCATCGCAGGGGCGAAGAAATGATATGAGCATGGCCACACTCGGAAAAAACGGAATTGTATCTCCGAAATGGGAGTTAGCTATCCTTGAAGACGCCCAGGGAGACCTCCACGACGAGCAGGCCCCGTCCGTCAAGCGTGGAATCCACCTCTATTGCTTGTTCACGTCCACGTAGTACAGGTCCGTGGCCACCTGAAACTCGTCCCTGGTAAGCGGCGTCTGCATCCACTGCCAATTCGTCGTTGGATGAATGATCTGCCAGTGTTCCGGTGTGCCCACGCGCACCGGCATGGCGAAGTTATCCACGTCGGCGCTCCACTTATACATCACCATGCCCGGAGCCTCGCCGAACAGCAGCTCAAGCCGCGGAATCTGTGTGTGTCGCAGGTATTGGTCGAAGACCGGCGACAGGTTCATGCCGGTGTGCTGGTTGAAGTAGGCCACCACGTCTTCCGTCATGATGTTCTGATACTTGAAATGCTGGTAGAAGTCATGCAGCAGCGTCCACCACTTTGTGTCGTCATTCACGACGCTGCGCAGCGTGTTGATCATCAGCGCGCCCTTGAAGTACTGGTCTTCCGTGGGGTCCGCATTCACGCCGCGCTCGGCAACGATGGGGCGCAAATTATGCACCTTGGGCTTTACGCCACTCAGGTATTTGATGGCATCGTCCTTGCCCCAGCGGTATTCCACGTAGAGGCTTTCCAGATAGGTCGTCCAGCCCTCGTGAATCCACATGTCAGACGGATCGGCGGCCGTGATGCTGTTGCCGAACCATTCGTGGCCGCTCTCGTGGATGATGATGAAGTCGAAGCGCAGGCTGATGCCCACGCCGGTCCAGTCGCGCCCCAGGTAGCCGTTCTTGAACAGGTTGCCGTAGGTCACGGCGCTTTGATGTTCCATGCCGGAGTAAGGCGCTTCGATCAGCTTGTACCCATCCTTCACGAAGGGATAGGGGCCGAAGTAGTGCTGGTATGCCTCCAGCATCCCCTTCGCCTGCGCGAACTGCGTCTTCGCCTTGTCCAGGTCCTCGGGCAGCACGTAGAAGTCGAGGGACAGGTCGCCGAGTTGGTCGGAGAAGTGAACGTAATTGCCGATGTTCAGCGAGACGTCGTAGTTGTTGATGGGGTAATGCACGTGCCAGTCCCAGCGCGTATAGCCGTCGCCCAGGTCGGTCTTGCCCACGAACTTGCCGTTCGACACGTCCACAAGGCCGTTGGGAATCGCGACGCTGATGTCCATGCTTTCAACCTCATCCCGCCACTGGTCCTTGTCCGGCCACCACATGCTGGCGCCCGTTTCTTCGCAGGCGGTGTTGATCCACACGTGGCCGGAAGGGTCCTTCTTGAAGGTCATCCCGCCGAACCGGCCGGTCTCCTCGGGATGGCCCGAGTAATAGAAGTCGATCGAGTAGACCTGGCCTGCGTGAAGTGTCTGGGGGAAATCTACGAAAACCGCACCGGTGTCGCGCTCGTACTTGAGTGGCGTGGCGCCGTCGAGAATCTTGTCGATGTTCATCGAATCGCGCAGGTCGAGTTGGATGCGCGTGCCGTCCTTGAGCATCCTGAAGCGGATGGTGTTCCTGCCGCCGATGAACTGCTTGTCCGGGTCGACGCGGATGTCGAGGTGGTAATACAGCAGGTCGTTGTTGGCGCGATAGGGGCCGTATGCGCCGCGCAGAAAGTCATAGCGCGTGGGCGTAGGTGCGCCGGCGTCGTTCGGCCGGATGCGGGGCTTCGGAGCGGAGGCAGCAGTGCCCGTTTGGCTCGACGCCTGCGCTGCGGCGTGGCCAGAGAGCGAGGCCGCGGAGCATACGGAAAGAAGCACCAGCCTCCACGCGAGAGATCGAATGGCAAAGGATCGCATGGCGCTATCCTACCGCCGAACGCCCTTGTCTTGAAAATACCCGTCAACTCCCGGGCCGTCGAGACGGAACCAAAGCGCGAATCACCGGTACGCCTGATGCAAATCGCAACCTCGTCATCCGCACGCGCAGTTCAATCGAAGCCCTGTTTGCGCCACCTGAGCCTGGCTTCAGATTGGCCGGCATGAACTGGTGCGCCGCGCTGCAACCATTCGCAGATGGGGAGCACTACTCGGACCGCAAAGCA
>DASWZM010000377.1:0-24224 GCA_036404455.1 Occallatibacter sp.
ATCGAAGGTCTGCCATACATCGGGTCGGCGCGGCAGTTCCGGTGCCGGGGCCAGAAATCCGTAAACGCCGCCGGTGTGATGGCTTGGCGGCTCCGCTTCCGATTCGGTCTCAATCTGCACTTCGTAGCGGCCACGCAAATACACGCCGCTGTTGGAATCCTTTCCGCAGTTGAATTCGATGTGCAACTTGAAGTCCTGGAACTTGCGATCGCCGACAAGCTCGGGGCCGTTGCCGGGGCTGACCAGATTTCCATCCTGAACGGTCCAGTTGGGCGGTCCGGGTTGGCTCATCTTCCAGCCGGCCAGGTCCTTGCCGTTGAATAAGTGAATCGGCTTTCCCCACTTAGGCGTATTGGTCCTTTCCAGGGCAGGCGCACTTACCCCCGTCCAGGTCCATGGGGTTCCGTCCTGGCCGGTCGTGGTTCCGGATAGAGTCTTGCCGGCCAGCGTTCCTTCAAACACCATGTCTTCCTTGCGGTCCTCTTCTTCCTTGGGGGAGACAAATGTAATATGCGTCCCCTGGATTTCGATTTTAGGAAGCGGCCTGGCATTGCCCCAGCGGCTTACAAACTGGGCCGTTAACTGGCCGTTCCGCTGCTCAATCTCAATCCAGGAGGGCCAGTCGCGGTCCGGGGCCTTCAGGGTCAGATCCCAACGGCCGAGGAAGGGTTTCCAGGATGCAGCCTGGACGGAGGATGAATTGCTTGCGGGCGCCTGTGCGAGGGTCAGGCCCCAGGAAGACGTGAAAGCGATCGCAATAACTGTCGCGAGAAGTACCCGTTCGATTTTCACGAGATTCGAGCTCCTTTGTTACTGGTTTGACTTACGGAATCCAAACGGATAAACCGGCCTGGATCCGGGTAAAGATGCCAATAAGCGGTTGCCGGTGACGCCGCTCCACCCGCCGCCGGCCTATCCCATGGATTTGATGGTCCGGGAAGCAGGATCCCAGTAGACGGGAGTCTTGCGGAAGTAGGACTCATTGGCGAGGTGGCAACCCAAGGCGGCGTTGTGGCCAAAGACGGCGTCCTGGACGACCGGCTGGCGCGATCTTACGGCTTCAAAGAACTTCCAGAGATGCGGGCGGAGATCGTCATAGTCGTTGCCGTTGTAAGTTATGCTCTGCGGCGCCGGCTCCTTTCCCGGCACAGGATCGTGCTCCTCATGCCACTGCTTGACATAGGCATCCCTCATGGCGGCGGGGAAAGAGCTGGAATAGTAACTCGGCGATAAGTCGACGCCGGCCTGGGGGATGAAGATGACGCTGAACTCGCGGAGTTCGATGCTGCCCTTTGAACCCTGGAAGCGAGTAACTTCAGTCGACTCACACCCCAGCGTCAAGCGCATGTAGACCGGAACGTTGTCGTATTCGAAGAGGACGGGCTGGACATCCGGCATGTTGCGCCCGTCCTTCCAACGATAAATGCCGCCAAATGCCGAAACGCGTTTGGGAAATTCGTTGATGCCGAGAACAAACTGCATGCCGCTGATCAGGTGAACCAGGAGGTCTCCGGCCACGCCTGTCCCGTACTCCTTCCAGCACCGCCAACGCGCAAATGCGTACGGATCGAACGGCTTCTTTGGCGCAGTGCCCTGCCACGTATCCCAATCCAGGTTCTGGGGCGAAAGATCGGGTGGAATGGGATATTCCCAGGCGCCATTGGGATCGTTGCGGCCATAGGTGGCTTCGATCAGGTTCAGATCGCCAATTACACCCTGTTCCAATAGCTCTTTTGCCTTGGCGCAAAGGACGGAGCTGGTGCGCTGCGCGCCTATCTGCACGATTCGATCGGTCTTCTTTGCCGCGGCAACCATGGCCAATCCGTCCGCCGGATTGTGTGACATGGGCTTCTCGCAATAGACGTCTTTGCCTGCAGCCAGGGCATCTACCACCACCTGCTTGTGCCAGTGGTCGGGAACGGCCACGACGATGGCATCAATGTCTTTGGCATCGAGCAGCTCCTGATAACGGCGAGTAGTCCGAATGGGTTTGCCCACGATCTCTTTGGCCAGGTCGTGGCGGCGATCGTAGAGGTCCGCGGCAGCTACGCACTCCACTCCAGGCAACTGGATGGCTGTCGCAAGCAGCCCACTACCCTCCATGCCGACGCCGACGATGCCGAAGCGAACGCGGTCACTTGGACCAGTCGGCTCAACCTCGGCGAGGAATCGTTCGGGCTCAAGGCGAGTGGATCCAGCCACCAAAGAAGCGCCAGCGGCTGCGGCGGTGGTGCGCAGGAACGAGCGGCGGGAGAAAAGGGTCTTGTTCATGCTTTCAATCCATTTCCGGGGAGCTAAGCATCCCCTTTGAGATTCGTGCGCGTGGGATGACCCCCGAGGCGACTGTTCCAGATCCCTGGATTCAGCCCATCGCGGCGGAGACGATTCAAACCTCCATCAAGCCATCCACGCGAGGCCGCACTGCATTTCGCGCAGGCGGAAAAGAGGGCAACGGCGATATCGAAGCGATTTCCGAAACCGATGGCACAATACTTCTAGCGCCGGCGGGTGGGCCTGTCAAGGTGAATGGATGGGCGGTTGTTGCGCACCGGGGCGTTCTGCGAGCAGTGCAATGCTGGCGGGGATGTTCGGTTCCATGGGCAATCCGGCCGCCGCGAACCTGTTCAATATCATCATCATCGCTTGCTTGGAGGGGCACGAAGGGGTTCGGTTGCGGGTGGTGGCGCAGGATGATCGATACCCAGGTCTTCAGAAGCGAGACCTGGGGCGCACGGCGATGGGTTCGCTAAAACGGAAGGCGAACTGTGAGGACAGTGGCGTGGTTGTAAGTATGGAAGTGGGTGAGCGCAATTTGCTCGCCCGCGCCGAAGGTGAGGCCGAGGCGCCCGGGTTTGCCGCTTGCATCGTGAGTCAACGGGATGCGGCCGACGATCAGTCCGGGGGTGGCGAAGGTAGCGGTGTCGCCGTCGTCGGGGCCACCCTTGTAAATGCTGGAATTGAACTCCAACTCAGGCCAGAAAAGGCGCGCGGGGCCGGTCTTGGCGGCGCGGTACTGGATGGTGTTGTTCCAGGCGATGGTGTGGCCGAGGCCCGCCGCGTTGGTCACCGGAAGCGATCCGCCCGCGGTGGAGGTGAGCGCGAGTTGACCGAAGCCTTTTCCGACGGCAAGGGTTGGAGTGACGATGGCGCAGCAACTTCCATTGCCATTCTTGCCGGTAGGAACGCTTGCGCCCAAGAACGCGGTGACGATGGCATTGCCATGCTCCTCGTTGCGCGCAAAGATTCGCTCCTTGAGGAGAAAGGAGACGTCTCCGAAGCCGTCCGACTCGCCATTGGTGCGATCGAAGAAGGGGGGAAGGTTGAAGAGAAGCTCGGTATGGCGTTCGGGAATCAGTTCAAGACCTTTTCCATTATCGAAGTTCCAAAGGCCGAAGCGCCTGGGGTTGAATTGATGGACGAAATCGGTGCGGAGCTCCTGCTCCAGCCGGGGAGTGACGGTGGCCAGAGGCGTGATCAAGTGGGGCTGCTCGTTCTGAGTGGCCGTTACACGGGCCTGATAACGGGCGATGAAGGAATCGTTCTGCTGGGCGGGCAGGGTCAGGGGAAGGGCGAGAAGGGCGGCGGCGAGCAGGCCCCTCAGGGTCGCGGGCGTCGAAACGGTCTCCATCGGGCGATTTTATACGAATATATACGAATTGAAATCACTAATTTATACGATTATGCTGCCAGCGTTGGGCGGCGCGGACCTGATTTGCAAGGCCGCCCACGGAAGATGTCCAGGCGCCTGGCGGCACGCCTATACTCGGGAATCGAGGGAGGGTGAGGCCATGGCGGAGCCGGAACATTTGTTGAAGCCGCGCGAGGCGGCGGCGGCCGTTGGGGTGAGCTACGCAACCATCAAGCAGTGGATCCTGGCGGGCAAGTTGAAGACGGTTCAGACACCGGGCGGGCACCACCGCATTTCGGAGAGCGAGCTTGTGCCGCTTTCGAAGGCGGCGGGAAAGATTGAATCCGAGAAGAAGCGGATTGAATCAAGGGACCGGTTCCGGCATGTGAGCGGGCGAAACCAACTGGTGGGGACCATCGCCGAGGTGAAGATCAGCGGGCTGCTGGCAAAGGTGGTGCTATCGATTGGAGATCAGCAGATTACGTCGATCATTACGGCGGATGCGGTGCGGGAGATGCAGTTGCGCAAGGGGCAGACGGCGGCGGCGCTGATGAAGTCGACAGAGGTTATGATCGCTCGGGTGTAGGTGGTTCGCAATTTGGAGATGGAGTGGATCAATGCAGCTCTTCCTGGAGTTGGCGGACCAGTTCGGATGTCACCCTCTGAGCGTTTGAACGCACGGGGAGCAGAGGCGCGCCGTTGCGCGTGGCGCGGCTGGAAGGGGTGGGGCGCCCAGTTTGAGGGGATTGTGCGGAGTGTGACTGCCTACTTCTTCAGCGGCTTGCGGGCAAAGTAGTAGAGGGAGAATGCCAGCGCGGCGAAAGCTACTACCGAGACGGCATTGTTATAGAGGAAGGTGTGGGGGATGGCGATGGGGTCTTCCTTGCCGAAGGTGGTTTCGTAGAGCTTGAGGGCTACGCCGAGGAGGCCGATTATGCCGCCGGCGGCGATAAGGCCGGAGGCGTAAAGGGAGCCGGGAGAGACGTCGCCTTCGGCTTCCGCGTTGCCGCCGGCTTTTTTGAGGGCCGCATCGACCATCCAGCGGACTACGCCGCCGGTGAAGATGGCGAGCGTGGTGCCGATGGAGAGATAGGCGCCGACGGCGAAGGAGAGCGAGCGAATTCCGAGCAGCTCGACGGCGATGACCAGGAAGACGCCGAGAAGGACCAGTCCCCAGGGCAGCTTTTGGCTGAGAATGCCGCTGATGACGGTGGCCATGAGACGGGCCTGGGGCGCGGCGGCCTTCTCGCTGCCGATGCCGGATATCCACTGCACCTCGATTTCGCCGGTCTGGGGCGAATAGAGATACTTGCCGTCGGCCAGCTCGGGCGAACCGAGGGCGTTCAGGACCACATACTCGCTCTTGTGGTGAATGGCGGTGGTCTTGTCCGCGCCGATGACCGGAAACTGGTCGTTGAGGCTGGTCGTGTCCTGCTGGACGTTGACGCCGGGATGGGACGCGGTGAGGTTCCAGGGTTGCGGGGCCGCGTGGAACTCCGTCAGGCCTTCGTTCATGAGCCTGAGGGTGAAACCGATGGCGACGGTGGAGACGACGATGCCGATGAGGAAGGCGAATCGCTGCAGGCGGGGCGTGGAGCCTACGAGAAAGCCGGTCTTGAGGTCCTGGGAGGTGTCGCCGGCCTCGGCCGAGGCGATGCAGACTACGCCGCCGATGGTGATGGCGAGAGCGCCGAAGGCGGGGGCGGTCCATCCCTTCACGAGGAAGATGGCGGAGGTGGCCATGAGGGTGGCGATGGTCATGCCGGAGATGGGGTTGGCGGAGGAGCCTATGAGGCCGACGATGCGGGAGCTGACGGTGACGAAGAGAAAGCCGAAGAAGACTACCAGCAGCGATGCGGCGAGGTTGGCCCATATGCCGACAAAGGCTCCGGGCACCGGCTTGAACTGAAGGAAGAAGAACATCAGGACCACGAGCAGAACGGAGCCTATGACGGCCGTGCGCATGGAGAAGTCCTGCTCGGTGCGGATGGGTTTGGCGGTGGAGGCAGCGCCTCCGTGCATGTGCTTGAAGCCGGAGCTGAGCGCGTTGACGATGGTGGGCAGCGTCTTGAAGAGGGTGATGAGGCCGGCGGCGGCAACGGCTCCAGCGCCCATGGGGCGGATGTAGGTGGCCCAGAGCTGGCTGGGGCCCATCTGCGCGACGGGGATGGTGCCGGGATAGATGGCGCCGGGGAGTCCCTTGCCGAAGAAATAGATAAGGGGCATGAGGACCAGCCAGGAGAAGACGCCGCCGGCAAAGATGATGCCGGCGGTTTTGGGACCGATGATGTAGCCCACGCCTAGATATTCCGGAGTGGCGTCGGCCTTGATGGAGGAGCCTTTGAGGACGTGCTGGGGGCCGAAGTCGGGCTGGAACTCGGGTGTGCCGGGCCAGGCGCCGAAGAGGTTTTCGTTCTGGAAGAAGGTGTAGACCGCACCGAGGCCGAGGCCGAAGAAGACACGGCTGGCAAAGGAGCCTCCTTTCTCGCCGGCCATGAGCACGTCGGCGCAGGCCGTGCCCTCAGGAAATTTCAGGGTGCCGTGCTCCTCGACGATGAGCGGGCGGCGGAGGGGCACCATGAAGAGCACGCCGAGAAAGCCGCCGATGAGTGCCAGCATGAAGATGCGGGAGTACTCGAGGTCGAAGCCGAGAAAGATGAGCGCGGGGAGGGTGAAGATGACGCCCGCGGCTATGGACTGGCCGGCGTTGCCGGTGGTCTGGACGATGACGTTCTCAAGGATGGAAGAACGGCCGAAGGCGCGGAGAATGCTGATGGAGAGTACCGCGATGGGGATGGAGGCGGCTACCGTGAGGCCGGCGCGCAGGCCCACGTAGACCGTGACGGCGCCGAAGATGAGACCGAAGAACGAGCCGAGCAGAACGGCGCGGAGGGTGAACTCCGGCGGATTCTCGCGGGGCGAAACAAAGGGCTGATAGTCGGACACGGTTAGCCTCCAGATGGTGCAAGCAATCTTGCTCGAATTTCCCTGAAGGGGGAGTGTATCAGCGCAGGGGGCGGGAATGACAGAGAGAGTGCGGCGGGCGGGCCTGGCGAGGCGGGGTTGGCGAAGGGAGGCCCGAGCGCGTAGGGTAATGGGCGACGCTGCACCTCGCATTTACGGAGAATTGAAGCAGAATGACGAACCCAGCTTTCGCCCCCAACCCCGTGCAACGGCTGCTGTCGCTGGACGTGCTGCGCGGCATCACCATCGCCTTCATGATCATGGTGAACAACAACGGCGGCCCGGGTTCATGGCGGTTCATGAACCACGCCGAATGGAATGGGCTGACGCCGACCGACCTGGTTTTTCCGACGTTTGTGTTCGTGGTGGGCGCCTCGATCGTGTTTGCGTTCGACGCGCGGCTGGCTAGGGGGGCCACGCGCGCACAGCTTGCCTGGCACACGGTGAAACGCGCGGCGATTCTGTTCCTGCTGGGGGTGGTGGTCAACAACTTTCCATTCTTCAAGCTTGAACACATGCGCATCTACGGGGTGCTGCAGCGCATCGCCATCTGCTACCTGGTGGTTGGCCTTTTTTACCTTTGGGATCAGCGGGTGTGGACAAAGGTTGTGGCGCTGGCGGTGGCGCTGGTGGGCTACTGGGTGCTGCTGCGCTGGGTTCCGGTGCCGGGAGCGGGCCTGCCGGGGCGCGATATTCCCTTCATGGACAAGAGCATGAACCTGGTCTCGTGGCTCGACCGCCTCCTCATGCCCCATCATCTCTATCTGGAAGCGCCGGCCTACAATGTGCGCGACCCCGAGGGGTTGCTCAGCGACCTTCCCGCTTTCGGCACGACGTTGCTCGGCGTGCTCACCGCATTCTGGCTGCGCGCGCGGAGGACCGTTCCCGCCAAGACTGTGGGGCTAGCCGCGGCCACGGCGGCTTGCCTGGCTTCGGGATACCTGTGGTCCATCTGGTTCCCGCTCAACAAGAACCTCTGGACCAGTTCCTATGTGCTGGTGGCCGCCGGCTGGTCGCTGCTGGTGCTTACGCTGGCTTACTGGGTGGTGGAGCAGTGGGGCTGGGGCAAGGGCCGGGGTAAGGGATGGGTTTATCCGTGGCTGGTCTTCGGCTCGAACGCCATTATGGCTTACATGTTCAGCGAACTGTTCCCCAGCGCGCTCGATAGCATTCACTTCACGGCGGAAGGGAAGCGCACCAACGGGCTCGAATACCTTTATAAGCACGTCTTCGTGCACATCCCCAATCCGGGCTGGGCCGCGTTTGCCTACTCGGTGACCATGACCGCAATCTGCTTCCTGCCGGTCTGGTTCCTCTACCGCAAAAAGATTTTTGTGAAGGTGTGAGGGGAGGCGGAGCAGGGGAGATGATGGCTCGAGGCCGGGGAGAAACGATGCGGAGATGCGGGATAGGGAATGCTGCGCCGCGCAGGCTAGAGTTGCTTCTGGCGCTCGCGATCATGTTTCTGTGTGGAGATGGGATTCTGCGGGCACAGAGCGCCGCAAGGCAGATTCCCATCCCTCCTCCACCGATGGGCTGGTCCTCCTGGAACAGTTTTTCCAACACCGTGGATTCGCAGGTGGTGATGGAGCAAGCCAGGGCCATGGTTTCCACCGGCATGGCGAAGGCAGGGTATCAATACATCAACATCGACGAAGGCTGGTGGCTCGGCGAGCGCGATGCGGAAGGCAACATCGTGGTGGATGCGAAGGCCTGGCCGGCGCTCGCTCCCGGAGAACATGCGGGAGACATGGCTAACATAGCGCGGTATATTCATGGGCTGGGATTGAAGGCCGGCATCTACACAGACGCCGGAGCCGACGGTTGCAGCACCGTGGGGCCTGACGTTGGACCTTCCTATCCGCACACCGGCAGCGAGGGGCATTACGAGCAGGACTTTCTGCAGTTCGCCCGCTGGGGATTCGACTATGTGAAGGTGGACTGGTGCGGCGGCGACAAGGAGAACCTCGATCCGGCGATTCAATACGCTGAGATCGCCCGAGCCATCGCCAGCGCGGAAGCTATTACCGGACACCGGCTGTATTACTCGATCTGTAACTGGGGAAAGAACAGCCCGTGGACCTGGGCGCCTAACATCGGCGGAGTTACCGCGGATATCTGGCGGACGGGTGGAGATATCGTTGCGCCGATCGTTGCCAATACCGAGAACAGCGAACGCCGAGCCGCGTTGAAAGAAGTGTTCAGGGAGTTCGACTCTGCCTTTCATCCCGAGGCGCAGCACACCGGTTTTTATAACGATCCGGACATGATGGTGGTTGGCATGCAAGGGCTGACCGAGGCCGAGAACCGGGTGCACATGAGCCTTTGGGCCATGCTGGGCGGGCCGCTGATCGAGGGCGCCGACCTGACAAAGCTGAGCGATGAAGCTCTTGCCACGCTGACCGAGCCTGAGGTGCTGGCGATTGATCAGGATGCGCTGGGTCTGCAGGCATTGAAGGCGGCGGAGTCCGGACCGGGACTTGAGGTGTGGTCGAAGCCGCTGGCGAAGAGCGGGGAACGCGCGGTGTTGCTGCTGAACCGGACTGCCGCGGCGGCGACGATTGCAGTGCGCTTTGGGGACCTTGGACTGCTCGATTCTTCTTCCGCCACGGTAAAGGACCTTTGGGCGAGGAAGGACCTGGGAGCCTTCAACTCTTCTTACTCCGCAACCGTGCCGGGCGGCGACGCAGTTATGCTTCTCATCCATGGTGGCGAAGGGAGAGTTACAACCTACGCAGCCGCCGGCGCGGGAAAGCAGGCAACAGGCAGCCATGGCGTGACTCTCACCAGGGGCGAGCCGGTCAGCTTCACCCAGGTGGCCTCGCGCGGCCGCGTGGCCCGGATTCAGATTGCGTATACCAACCCGGACGATGCTCCCCGTTTCGCGGAACTGCGGGTGAATGGGCAGGCGGCGACCCGAATTGCGTTTCCTCCGACGGGCAGCGGGAGCGCTCCAGGCTCGATCTGGATTGAAGCAGTGCTGGATCGGGAGGGCGCGAAGAATGTGTTGAGCTTCTCGGCGGCGGATGCGCCGGGACCGGTGATTGGATCGATCGCCGTTGAGTGATGAGCTTTTCCGCAGCCTGTCAAGCCCCCTGCTCAGCCGCCTTGACCGGTCGGAAGAGCCACAGCAGGAGAAGCGAGAAGAGCATTCCTCCCACCGTGAACTTGAGCCAGACGGGAGCCTGCGACGGGGAGAAGAAACCCTCCAGGCATCCTGCAATCACCAGCAGGGGAATGATGCCTGAAACCAGGCGCGTGGCCTCGATGCCGCCCAGTGCCACCGACTCCTTCCAGCGCAGAGCACCGGGGAAGAGCATGGCGTAGCCGAGGCGGAATCCAGCTGCGCCGGCGATGAGGATCGAGGGCAGTTCGAGCGCACCGTGGGGCGCCACGAAGCTCCACAAGGCCACCGACATCCCGTATTGGTGGCAGGCCGCGCCGATCACTCCGAGCATCATGCCATTCTGAAAGAGAGCGAGGAAGGTTCCCAAGCCAAAGACGATTCCTCCGGCGAAGGTCACAAAGCTGACCGAGAGGTTGTTGGTCATGATGGCGCTGCTGGCCATGGGCGCAATGCTGACGACGGACTTGGTCCACATCTCGTGGCGCTCCATGGTGGCGATCATCTCGGGGCCGACGAAGTGGCGCATGAACTCCGGGCGGGCGGTGGTCAGCGCGGCGCCCAGCAGGCCCCACGCAAGCGAAACCCCGAGAGAGGCCAGCACAAAGCCGATCTGGCGCTGGAAGATCGCCGGATACTCGTCGCGGAGAAAGACGAACAGGGTGCGCAGATTCGTCTTGCGGCCGGAATAAATGATATGGTGGGCGCGAGCCAGCAACTGATTAACGTGGATTGCATAGGTGCGGGCGGTGGAGTCCTGGCGGAGCACCGAGAGGTCGGCCGCTACCTGGCGGTAGAGCTGGGCCACCTCCCGCAGTTCCGCGCGGGAAAGCCGGGCCAGCCCGGTCGCGTCGGATTGAGCCAGCAGGGAGGACAACCGGTCCCAGTGGGGCCGGCGCTTCCCAATCCACTGGTTGGAGAGGATTTGCGCCATGGACCTGAGTCCTGACCAGCTTAGCATCGATACCCCGGAACTGGTGGCCATCGAGATGCCTCTGGCCGGCATCGGTAGCCGTTTCATCGCCCTGCTGGTCGATTACCTGATCTGGGGCGCCGGGTTGCTGGTGCTTTTTCTGCTGCTCTCGTTCTTTCTGCCTGGCCTTCACGCCTTCTCCAAGGTTTCGGAGCAATGGGCCA
The DNA here is from genome assembly GCA_036404455.1 of Occallatibacter sp. Lineage (GTDB taxonomy): Bacteria > Acidobacteriota > Terriglobia > Terriglobales > Acidobacteriaceae > Telmatobacter. Next base: position 10,854 of record DASWZM010000377.1, read on the forward strand.
CCGCGATCGCCATATTCATTGTGTTTCTGGTCAACTGGGGCTACTTCACGCTGTTTGAGGCCTTCTGGAACGGCCGCACTCCCGGCAAGCGCGTGGCCCGGATTCGCGTCATCCAGCGCTCGGGCCGCGCCATCGGGCTGTTCGAGTCGATGGCCCGGAATCTTGTGCGCTATGTGGACCAGATCCCCTTCTTCTATGCGGTTGGCGTCATCACCATGTTCGTTACCCGGCAGCACCAGCGCCTTGGCGATCTGGCCGCCGGCACCCTGGTGGTGAGGGATCGGGAGCCGGAGGCTCCGCTGTGGGGCGATTCCGGCTCCCGCATCTTCACCGCGCAACTGTTTGCCCCCGGGGCACCCATCCCGGAACCCCATACGGCCCTGACACTGCCCGCCACCGGCATCGCCAAGCTTTCGGCTGCGGACCTTGAGGTGCTGGAGGGCTTCTTTTCGCGGCGGCTGGATATGAGCCTGGCCACCCGCCAGGCCCTTGCTCTTCGCATGGCGTCCGCGATCAAGGCAAAGTCCGGGCTGGAGCCGCCTCCCGGAGCCAGCATTGAGACATTTCTGGAGGCCACTGCGCGGCAATTACGGGACGTGGCGAGGATGCAATAGAAAACTATTTCCTATAGGCAATATTCAAGACCGATCAAACCCTCATCGGCGGCCAGCTCTCAGAAGACGATTGTCGCGGTGTCAGATAAATCGCTTCACTGGTGCGATTTTTTGTCGGGGACTGTCCAGGCGGGCGCTCGCGACTCTTCAACTGGCGCAGCCGTGAAACCGGTGCCAAGAGAGTACTACCCCGCTAAATTCCGTTTTATCTGGTATTTCCAGCCGCCTCTGTTGGTTGCCGGGCCGGTGCCGGGCGCAGCCAGCAAGAATCATCCAAAAGTTGCACTTGACAACTGCCTGTTCTTGAGCATTAAATGTCTCCCGGCTCAGTGGCAGGAGTCTTGCGCTCAGTGAACTTAAACGTTTGAGCACAAGGATTCCAAAAAATGGAGAAACGCAATTTTCTTCTACCATACCACGGAGAAATTGGGCCGTTCAGAAGTCCGTTCAGGAGCGATTGCAGCCTGCTCAGACGGTCCAGGGCCGACGGATTGCCGGAATTCTGAGGAGCACTCCGGCAGAGAAGAGAAAGAACACAGAACCCCGCATTCCGGCACTAGAATGCCGGCGGCCAGATCCGGCGGAAACGCTCGGGAAAGGCCGGAGAGACGGGCTGAGCGGATGGAAGGATTGGCGGGTAAATTGATTTTCTACTTGACAATTCTGAATTCGCGCGCATTCAATGGCTCGGTCGCAGTTCCGGACCCTCAGGTAAATCGGTGTATTTGAGCGAATCTGTTCCAAATCGCCGGCAGCCCTCGCGGCCCTCCGTTACAAGGGAAGGCGTCGTGAGGGCTTTGTCGCGTAGTGGAGCAGACAGGCCGGTCAAGGCAGGAAAAGACCGCCGCCCCCCACTCAAGCGCGAGCCGGCGCACCGCGAATCCGGTTCCATCCCGGCGGCTTCAAACCGCAGCGATGGGCGAGCGATCGAAGTACCAAACACAACCAGCAACAAATTTGAAAAGGATGGTCACATGAGACAAGCGAGATACAGGTATTTCCTGTTGCCTTTGTTCCTCGTGCTGGCATGCGTAGGACTCTACGCGCAGGCCAATTCCGAGGTCACAGGCATCGTTACAGACCAGACGGGAGCGGTGGTCGCGGGAGCAAAGATCGTGCTCGTCGATCCAGCGACCAGCGAATCACACCAAACCGTCAGCGGCAGCACCGGGTTGTATGACATCGCCGGTTTGAACCCCGCCAACTACAACCTGAAGGTCACGGCCAAGGGCTTCGAGTCGTTCGCGCAGAACGGCATCGTGGTCAATGTTTCCAACACCTTCCGCGTCGACGTCAAGCTCACGGTCGGCGCCGAGACCCAGACCGTTACCGTCGAGGCAGACGCCTTGGCGGTGCAAGCCGACTCCAACGTGGTCAGCACCCTGATCAGCGCCGAGCAGATCAGTGAAATCGCTACCGAGAACCGCAACTTTGCGGCTCTGGCTGCCCTGGGCCTGGGCGTAAGCTCTGCTCTGCCCGACAGCAACACACCCACCTCTGTGGCGGCCTCCTTCACGATCAGCGTGAACGGCCTGCGCCAGAGCCACAACATCTGGTTGATCGACGGCGGCGAGTCAGATGACCGCGGCGGCGCCGGCGGCATGGCCATCATGCCTTCGCAGGACGGCATCGCCGAGTTCACGATGATGACCTCGAACTATCCTCCGGACTACGGTATCTCCTCCGGCGCCACCATGAGCCTTTCGCTCAAGAGCGGCACGCAGAAGTTCCACGGCGAAGCCTGGGAGGAAAACCGCAACACCGACTACAACGCCAACAGCTTTTTCAGCAACCTGACTGGCGGCCATAGACCGAACGTGCACTACAACATCTACGGCGCCAACGGGGGCGGCCCGATCTTCATTCCTCACGTGTACAACACGAACAGGCAGAAGACCTTCTTCTTCTGGAACGAAGAGTGGCGCAAGATTGTAGCCTCCGCATCCAGCAACAACCCCACGATCGACGCGGCCGACATTCCGACGCCCGGCCAGACCACGCCTCTCACCTACGTGCCGCCTACGTTCACTTCGACGCCCACCACACTGGTGGTTCCGGCCGTTTCGCTCACTTCGGACTACTACCTCAACCACCTGGCGCCGCTGGGACTGACTGGGGGCCCGACGGGTCCTCCCGGGAACACATCGGGCTATCCTACGACAGGCACTCCTGGTCCAGGGAACTGCTTTGACGGGATGACGACATGGACGCCGGTCGCCGGCTCCAGTCCCGTAACGTACACCAAAACCTGCACCGGCGCGCAGCAAATTCCGGGTGCGCTGTTCGATCAAAACTTCATCACCTACCTGAACGCGGGCATTCTTCCCAAGTCGACCGGCAACGACAGGAACGTCACCAACACTACGCTGCCGATCGATGTGCGCGACGACATCGTCCGCATCGATCACAAGTTCACCGACAAGTGGGCGATCCTGGGCCACTACATCCACGACTCGGTGCTGCAGGGCTACGGCGGACCGGAACTGGGCTGGTGCTGGTGCAGTTACAACACCCTCACGAGCGTCATGTCCAACCCGGCCAACAGCGCGGCCATCAAGTTGAGCGGCACCATCAACCCGAACCTGCTGGTCGAAGCCAGCATCAACTACGACGCCAACGAGATCAACATCGCCCCCAGCGCGAACAGCTTCCTGCCATCCAGCTGGAGCGTAGCGCCGGTGGTTCCGGCCTATACCATCGCGCGGAAGGTCTGGCCGGGCATCTCCGGTTTCGGCAATCCCTACGGAACGGCTGAAGACACGGCCACCGAGCCCTATCACAATGCGGCCGGCGACATGGAGCCCAAGGTGGACGTCTCGTACACCTTCGGCAGGCATGCCATGAAGTTCGGCTTCAGTTACAACCGCTACACCAAGAACCAGATGCTCTACGGCGACGCGCAGGGCGACTACGGCTCCGGCACGTTGTCGAACGACGGCATCATGGACCTGCTGATGGGCATCCCCACCAGCTATAGCCAGGCTCAGTCCGCGCCCATCCGGCACTACGTGGAACAGACGCCTTCGGTTTACGCGATGGACAACTGGCACGTAACCCCGCGCCTCAGCCTGCAGCTCGGCCTCCGCTATGACGCCCTGCCGCACATGTGGGAGCGCAACAACTACCTCGGCAACTTCGACCAGGCCGACTACCTTTACAACGAGGCTCCCATCTGGGACGCCAGCGGCGCCATCGACCCGGCGAGCCCGGATCTGTATACCTTCAACGGCATACCCTCGTACATCAACGGGGTCCGGATTGCCGGTCAGAATCAATACGCGAGGGGCGCGGTCAACAACGACTACAAGACGCTGCAGCCTCGCGTCGGGTTCTCTGAGGATCTCTTCGGCAACGGCAGGACCGTTCTCCGCGGCGGCTTCGGAACCTTCTACGAGCGCATGCAGGGCAACGACGCCTTCGGCGTGGCCACCAACGCGCCGTTCGATCCTTCACTCAGCCTCGGCAGCGGCTCGGCCGGCGTCTACTTCAGCACACCTGGAAAGAACTGGGGCACCGGCTCGTCGATCAGCCCGACTGCCCTGATCTTCGCGGGCGCGGGCGACAGCCTGGCCATGCAATACCGCGCGCCTGCCGTGGCGCAGTTCAGCCTCGGCGTGCAGCACGAAGTGAAACCCTCCGTCATCTGGGTGGTCCAGTACGTAGGCAACCTTGCGTGGCACCAGAACGTCGTCACCAACATCAACAGCTTCGACCCGACAAACCCGGCGATCACCGCGCTGGTCAAGTGCCAAATCGGCGATTCCTCCAACCACTACTCCGGCGACACGAGCTGCAACGGCGGCTTCACCAACAACGGCGGCTCGAACGCCTACCGCAAATTTCCCGGCTACGCCCAAATCAGCCAGGATCAAAACCAGACCAACGGCAACTACGACGGCTTCCAGACCGGCCTTCGCGTGCAGAACAGGTGGGGCCTGAGCGGTGAACTCGATTACACGTGGTCGCACGAAATCGATATCACCAGCTACGACCGGACCACCGTGGACGACCCCTGGTACTTCAAGTACGACAAGGGTTCGGGCTATCTCGATCGCCGTCAGATGCTCAACGCCAACTACATCTACAAGCTGCCTCTCTTCAACAAGGGCAACGGCCTGGCGCACTCGATCATCGGTGGCTGGGAGGTTGCCGGAACCTTCGTCGATGAGGCGGGCGTGCCTGTAACGAATGGCCTGTCCGTCAACTACGACCCAGTTGGCCTCGACGGCGGCTACACCACCCGTGCGAACCTGGTGGGCAAGATGAAGTACCCCAAGAAGATGGCGGGGTACTTCAACACCGCCGGGTTCTCCGAGCCGGTTCCGTCGTGGCTGGGCGGACCCAACATGGGCTTCGGCAACGCCGGCAAGGATGCGATCGTCGGACCCGGACGCGTGAACTTCACGACTTCGCTCTACAAGTCGTTCGCGCTCACCGAGCGGGCACACATCGAGCTCCGCTTCGAGTCGTTCAACACCTTCAACCACACCGAGCCTTACGGAATCAACTCGACCTACAACCCATCGAACGGAACGCCCAGCACCACACTCAACAAGGGCAATACATTCGGCCAGGTGACGGGCACGTGGGATCCCCGCGCACTCGAGCTTGGCGGCAAGTTCGTGTTCTAACCTGAACCCTCAACCGGGGCGCGGCAGGCAACCCCTGCCGCGCCCCTTTTCTTTGCGCTGCTGGAATTGCTCGCAAGCACGTTCAGGAGAGAGAATCAAGGGAGGCTCAAGCGGCTTTGCCCTTCTGTCCGAGGGCTCAAGGGCAGAGTGCCTCGGCTGTGCTCAATGACATCGGAGATGTGAGAAGGGATGCACTTGAGACGGGTTGCACTCCTAGGGATCGTTTTGGCGCTGGCGCTGCCGGCAAGCGGGCTGGGTCAGACGGCACCGGCACCGGCACCGGACCGCCGACGCCAGGCTGCGCTGGCCCTGGAGCAGCAGGGCAAGAATGCCGACGCTGAGGCTGCGTGGCGTGTTTACCTCCAGACTCACCCTTCAAGCCCGGAGCCCTATGCTCACCTTGGACTGCTGGAGGCCCGCCAGGAACACTACAAGGCAGCCGTACCCCTGTACCGCAAGGCCCTGGAGATGGGGCCCGACGTTCCGGGCCTGCGCCTGAATCTTGGTCTTGCGCTCTTCAAGAGCGGGGAACTCAAGGAAGCCATCCAGGAATTCGCTCCGTTGCTGAAGAGCCAGCCCGGCAACCAACAGCTAAACACCCTGACCGGGATGGCCCATTACGGCCTGGCCGAATACGCCGAGGCGGTTCCTTTTCTGAAGGAGGCCGCCGCGCACGACGCGCAGAATCTGACCCTGAGGCTGTACCTGGCGCAGAGTTGCCTGTGGTCCAAGCAGAGTCAGTGCGTGCTGGATGTCTATCGGGAGATTCTCGCATTGGACTCGGAATCGGCCGAGGCGGACATGCTGGCCGGCGAAGCGCTGGATGAGATGAAAGACAATGAAGGCTCGACCAAGATGTTCCGAGCTGCTGTCAAGGTCAATCCCAAAGAGCCGAACGCACACTTCGGCCTGGGCTACCTGTTGTGGACCCTCAAGCAGTACAAGGAGGCGGCCAGCGAGTTTCAGGCCGAGCTTGGCAACGACCCGGATCATATCCAGGCCATGCTCTATCTGGCCGATTCGGATATCCAGATGAACAGGATCGAGGACGCCAGGCCGCTGCTGGAAAAGGTGGTAAAACTCAACCCTGCGCTGGGGCTGGGGCACCTCGACCTGGGCATTGTCTATACCGAGGCCGGCCGCAATGAGGATGCCATGCGGGAACTGACGGCGGCCGAGAAACTCATGCCGGACGACGTGAACGTCCATTGGCGGCTGGGGCGGCTTTACCGCGTCCTGGGGAAAAAGGAGGAGGCAAAGGCCGAGTTCGATAAGGCCAGCACCCTGAACAAGGCGGTCGACGAAGACCTGTACAAGAAGATTGCCAACGGCCACCCCCGGCCTGTGCCGGCGCAGGAGCCGGCAACAGCGCCGCCGGACAAATAGAGCGGCTCCGGTTGCGATGGCCTAATTCGGCTGGGACCCCTGATTGCGCTGGCACCTGGACACGATGGACCTTTCCTGCGCCAGCAAGTCCGCCAGCGCCTTTTCCGGGCAGATGTGCCGGTTTTCGAGAAAGTCCAGTTCTTTCCCTGTCTCCACGCACGAGGCGATGGTCATGAAGCAGTCCAGGCATCGGGTATTGTAAGTGCCATTGTCATTCTGGGTGCGGCTATACATCGCGCCTCGGCAGTGCGAGAGATTTCACGATGCTAGACGCTTGTGCATTTCCTGAGCGTGACTCACATCACCCTGCTCTGTGACCCCAAGATTGGCGAGGATTCTTCTTCTCAGTGGAATCTTAGAGGGTAATCCCCTGGTTTGGGTTACGCCGTAGTTGCCAGCAGGGACTCTGGCCCGCCTGCGGAAACAACGAAACTGAGCAGGGGATATCCACTGAGCCGAGGTAGTCGAACTCCTGCTTGTTGCCTTTAAGCGGAATCGTGATGTAGCGGTTCACGGTTACCTTGGACCGGGGCGAGCCACGCAGCTTGAAAATGGCCCAATCGCCCCCGTAGACGGCCACAAAGGCTGCCACCAGCACCATCGCCGCGCGCAGCAACCAACGCTTCATCCGCTCTCAGCCCTCATTCAGCAAGTGAACTTCATCTTTCAGCGCCACGCCGGAAAGCTGCCTGCGGCGGGCCTCTGTCAGATAGTAGCCCAACTGGGCGGCTGCCTGGCTGTAGCTGAGGCCCTCGGCGCGAATGTTGGAGATGCAGTTGCGCTCGGCGTCGGTGCGGCCCGGGCGCGGTTCCCAGGTAAGGTATGCGCCCAGCGAGTCAGGGGAGCTCAACCCTGGCCGCTCCCCGATGAGGACGACGGAGATCTGCGCGCCAAGCGCCGTGCCAATCTCGTCGCCGATGGCCACGCGGCCCTGCTCGACCACGATGATTGGGGTGAGCCACCAGCCTTCCAGACGGGGTAGCAGTTCCTTGAGCAGCGGTGGCACGTGGCGCTCGACGGCCAGGGCGGAAAGGCCATCCGCCACGATCAGCGCCAGGCCGCTCGGAGCGGGCTGCGGGTTGCACGCATCGGCCGGGCCGGAGCGGCTCGCAAGCCCAGCGTACTTTGCAAGCAAGGACTTGCTGGCCTCGTCCAATCTCCGGCCAAGATCCGGACGCTGCAAGTAGGTTGCGCGGTCCACGGCCGCCGAATGCAGGCGCAGTATCTCAATTCCAGTTATTTCGGCGAGGCTTGCCGCGAGCGCGGCAGATTCCAGGCGGGCGTGGACGGCGTCGCGGGCCTGTGCGTGGGCACGCTGGAAGTCCAGCACGTCGCCGGTCTCAAGGCTCACGCCGGTGCGCCCCAATCCTACCCTGGCCGGAGTCAGCTCCCGCAGCCGCGCTGCCAACGCGGAGGCAAGAACGGGAGCCGGGCGGATGATTTCGCTCATGCGGTCAACAGCCTCTCCGGGTGATTGGCCTCGTGCGCCAGCCGGTGGAAACTTTCGCCCTCGAGCCATGCTTCAAACTCCGGGGCCGGACGCAGCCCCAGCAGCCGGCGCAGGTAGAGCGCATCGTGAAAGCTGGTGCTCTGATAGTTGAGCATCACGTCGTCCGCGCCCGGAACTCCCATAATGTAATTGACTCCCGCCGCGCCCAGCAGGGTGAGCAACGCGTCCATGTCGTCCTGGCCGGCCTCGGCATGGTTGGTGTAGCAGACGTCGCAGCCCATAGGCAGCCCCAGCAGCTTGCCGCAGAAGTGGTCTTCCAGGCCGGCACGCATAATCTGCTTGCCGTCATACAAGTATTCCGGCCCAATGAAGCCCACCACCGAATTCACGAGCATGGGGCGGAAATGGCGGGCGACGGCGTAGGCGCGGGCTTCGAGGGTCTGCTGATCCACTCCATGGTGCGCATTGGCCGAGAGCGCCGAGCCCTGCCCGGTCTCGAAGTACATGATGTTTTCGCCGGTTTGCCCATCGGCGCAGACCGCGCCCCGCTTGAGCGCCTGGCCGGCCTCATGCGCCTCGGCCAGCATCGCGAGGCTCACGCCAAAGCTGCGATTGGCCGCCTCGGTGCCGGCTATGGACTGAAAGATCAAATCCACGGGCGCGCCCGCCTTGAGCGCGGCCAGTTGGGTGGTCACGTGGGCCAGCACGCAGCTTTGCACGGGAATCTGGAACCGCTCCCGCAGCGCGTCGATCATGCGCAAGAGCCGCGTAGTCACGGCCACGTTGTCGCCGGCCGGGTTGATGCCGATGACCGCGTCGCCTGAGCCCAGCAGCAATCCATCGAGAATGGCGGCGGCAATGCCTACGGGCGAGTCAGTGGGGTGGTTGGGCTGCAGCCGCGCACTGAGGCGGCCGGGGAGCCCGATTGTGGTTCTAAAGCGCGTGACCACACGGATTTTTGCAGCGGCGAGAATCAGGTCCTGTACGCGCATCAGTTTGCTCACCGCGGCGGCCATTTCCGGCGTGAGTCCCGGCGCCAGCGCCGCCAGCCGGCCCGGGGTGGCCTCGTCCGACAGCAGCCAGTCGCGAAACTCGCCTACCGTCAGCGACCGCACCGACGCAAATGCTTCGGCATCGTGAGTGTCGACGATGAGGCGCGTAACTTCGTCGGATTCATAGGGGATGACCTGCTCGGAGAGGAAGTGCACGAGGGGGAGATCGGCCAGCGCAAACTGCGCCGCGACTCGCTGCCCGGCCGATTCAGCGGCGAGACCCGCGAGGACGTCCCCGCTGCGCAGCGGCGTTGCCTTGGCCAGCAACTCGCGCAGGCCGGCAAATGTGTGACGCGTGTTCCCGATGGTGCGGGCAAAGCTCATGGGTCTGAACCTAGCGTATCTGAAACTCCTTTGGCCCGGTGAAGACAGTTTCCAGATGGGTGAGGCGCTGTTCAATACGCTGGGTGCGGGGCGGTTCAAGGCCTACAGCGCGGGCAGCCATCCGACGGGCCGCGTGAATCCCTTCGCCGTCGAGCAGGTGCGCGCGTTGGGTTATCCGGTCTAGGAGGTGCGCAGCAAAAGCTGGGACGAGTTCGCCCAGCCCGGCTCGCCGCAGATGGACTTCATCGTGACGGTCTGCGACAAGGCGGCCGGCGAGTTGTGCCCGTTGTGGCCGGGGCAGCCGGTAACGGCTCACTGGGGCTTTCCCGATCCCGCCTTGGAAGGCAGCGACGAAGTGAAGCGCGCGGCCTTCACCAGCACGCTGCGGCAGATACGGAATCGCGTGCAGCTCTTTCTCAGCTTGCCCTTGGAGAGGCTGGACCGGCTGGCGATCGAGAAGAAGGTGCGCGCTATCGGGCACGAGGCGCTGTGAAACCACCTGGCTGTTTATGTTGGGCCGGGACAGTATTCTCATTACGGGACGATTGCGTCGGTGGGGTCAGTGTTGCGGCGATAGGGCTGTAGCGGGGATGGGTGGCGGAATCCCAGGTCTCAAAATCGAGACCTGGGGCACCCGGCGCAGAGAGTCCCGCTTTTGAACGTATTGCGGCCATCAACGGCAAGGGCCAACCGGATTCGGCTGGCTCTGCTTGTTTGCCGGGCTGACGATTGAGTCAGATCTTGATGGATGCGGCGCGGGCGGAGACGCCGCTGAGCTCGGCGGCGCGGGCTTCGGCGTAGGCGGCGGCGCCAAGCAGCGCGGCGCGGCTCTCAAGAATGATGCGCACCGGCATATTGATGAGCAACTGGCTCAGGCGGCCCTTGCCGGTGAAGGACTTCATGAAGGCGCCGTCCTTGAGCTTTTCCAGGATGCGCGGCGCGATGCCGCCGCCAACGTAAACGCCGCCGATCGACATGACCTTGAGGGCCAGGTTGCCGGCTTCGGCGCCATAGGCGGAGACAAACATGTCCATGGCCTTCTCGCAGATTTCGCTGCGTGCGGCCAGGGCCAACTCGGTGATGACGGCGTTGGGGTCCTCCTCAGTGGCGATGCGCTCGGCCAGCCAGGCCGGCTCATCGATGCCGCGCACCTCGCGCAGGAACTCGTAAATGTTGGTGAGGCCCATGCCGCTGACCACGCGCTCGAAGCTGATGCGGCCGTTGTACTTCTGCTTGAGGAAGCGGAGCAGGTCGATCTCGTCCTCGTTGCGGGGGGCGTAGTCCACGTGGCCGCCCTCGGAAGGGTAGGGGATGTGGATGTGGCCGTTCCAGACCAGATAGCCTTCACCCAGGCCGGTTCCGGCGGCGATCAGGGCGCGGTTGCCGATATGGCTGGCATCGCCCGCGCTGAGGGTGTAAATCTGGTCGGCGGAGAGCTCGGCCACGCCGTAACCGTTGGCCTCGAGGTCGTTAATGAGGAAGACGTGGTTGATCCGGAGGCCGACGGACAACTCGTGGCTGTCCAGCGTCCAAGGCAGGTTGGTGAGGCGCAGGCGGCCGTCGCGCACCGGGCCGGGCACGCCAAAACATGCCGCAGTCACCTTGTGAGCGCCCAGAAACTCTCTAACGATCTCTTCCAGGCCGGAGTATTCTCTGGCCGGAAACTGCGTGTCGCGGGAGTATTCAAGCTTGCCGTTGATAAAGTCATACAGCGCCAGGTGAACCTTGGTGCCGCCAACATCGCCCGCCAGAATCATCTTTCTCTCTCCAAAAATCCACAGCCTTCCCCATCTGTCGCGGGCAGAAGCGCAGCTGCGGCCTTATCCAGAATCAGTGTAAGTATACCGCTCGCGGGCCATATAAGTTGACTGGGCAGGCGGTCCACATCGCACGGCCCGGTTAAAACTTCCTTTAAAATTGCAGCTTTATCGGCTCCGGCGATGAGGAAGAAGACTGAACTGGCGTGGTTGATGACCGGCCAGGTGAGCGTGATGCGCCAGGTGTCTTTCTGCGGCACATGGTTGGCGGCCACCAGCCGGTTCAACTCGTGAATGGCCTCAGTGTGCGGGAAGAGCGAGGCGGTGTGGCCGTCGTCGCCCATGCCGAGGGCGATCAGGTCGAAGCGCGGGCTCTCAGCGCCCTCGAGGCGAAAAGTGTTCCTGAGTTCCGACTCGTAGCGGCCTGCGGCAACCTCCGGCTTCAGCTCTCCCTCCATGCGGTGAATCTGTTCGGGCCTGAGCGGGACATGATCCAGAAGCGCCTCGCGGGTCATGCGATAGTTGCTCTCCGCGTTGTCAGGAGGAACGGCCCTCTCGTCCACCCAATAGAGTTCCAGACTCTCCCACGGCATGTTCCATCGCCATGGCCGGTTAGGGTCGGCCAACAACTGGAAGGCAGCCTTGGGAGTATTGCCGCCGCTGATGGCGATCCGCGCCCGTCCCCGGCCAGCTACGGCTTCGCCGGCCATCTCAACAAGATACTGCGCCGCCCGGCGGGCCAGGGCCGCAAGATCAGGCTCCACGTAGTATTTGATCTGCAAAAGTCTGCCCGCGCGCATTTCGTGCCTCTTATCTCTACGTTACGCGAAAAGGAGCGCGGACGAAGAGCGAAGCGGCTCACTGGATGGGCAGGTAAGCCATCACCAGTCATACGGCTATCGCCCCAGATACAAACGGTACTGCTGCTCGATGACACCGGCGGCGCGGGCCAGGGCCAGCTTGGACAGGTTGTATTGATAGAGGCTTTCGACGAGGTTGCTTTGGGCGGAGGCCAGCGTGGCCTGGGCGGTGACCAGGGGAAGATTGTCGTCGACGCCTGCGTTGACGCGCTCGGTTTCGTCGCTCAGCGCGCGGGTGGCGAGGTCAACGTTGGAGCGCGCGACTGCGACCAGTTGGGCCGTGGCGCCGACGTCAAGCAGCGCTGAGCGGACCTGCTGGTCGATGTGACCGCGCAGGTCGGCAAGTTGGGCATAGACGGCGGCCAATTGCGCCTGGGCGGTTTCAGTATCGCCGCGCAGCTTGCCTTCGCGGAAGAGCGGCACACTCAGAGTACCCTGGGCGACAAAGTTTCCGTGGGCCCCCACGCCGGTTACCTCGCTGACGCCGTAGTAGCCGCCAAAGCTGAGGCTGGGCAGGCGCTGACTACGATAGGCGGAGTGGATGGCTTTGTATTCGACGGCCTGATTTTCGAGATTCTGGTAGTCCTGGCGGTTCTTGTAGGCGATCTCCCGAACCTCGTCCGGCGTCTGCGCGGCCAGATCGCTGTAGGGCGCGGGGTCAGTGAGCGCGATCTTCTGGCCGGGGTCGACGCCGATCTCCCGCTTGAGCAGGATCAGGTCCTTCTCGAGTGCGTTTTCGGCGGCGATGAGGGTCGTTTGCTGGGCCTGAAGCTGGACTCGCGCCCGCAATTCGTCCAGATTGGCGGCGGTTCCGGCCTCGTGTGCGGCGTGAGCCTGGCTGAGAAGCACCTGGTCTTCCGACTCCAGGGCCCTGGCGTTGTCCACCTCGCTTGCCGCGGCAATGGCGTGCAGATAGGCTGTGGCCACCTGCTGGACGACCTCGCCGCGCGCCGACATCCTGGCGAAATGAGCCGCTCTCTCCGCCGCGCCGGCCGCCTTCCAGCCGGCAATCACCGGGCCTGAAAAGAGCATCTGGCTGAAGCGGATCTGCCCCTCGGTCAGGGTGTCGCGGGTGATCTCGGAAAACCCCGCGGGCAGCTTGCCGCCGGGAAACAGCTTGGAAAACTCGCCGATGACGCCGGGCCCAAAGCCCAGCGCGGCAAGGTTTCGCTGGTAGACGCCGGTGTCTCCGGTGAGAACGATGGTGGGCAGGAACTCCTGGAGCGCTTCGTTCTTTTCCCCCTGCAGCAGTTTTTCGCCGCTCTCAGCTTCCTTCAGGCCAAGGTTGTTTTTGAGG
>DASWZM010000378.1:0-2522 GCA_036404455.1 Occallatibacter sp.
AAGAAAGCGGCCCCACCCACAGCGCCAGCAAGAACTCTCTTCCCGAACTCTCTCCGGGCGAGGTTGGACTTGGCGTTCACCGTGCTATCTTTCGATTCGAATTTGCTCATTTTAACCATCTCTTTTTTTATTTTGATCCCCAACGGCCTCACACAAAACGCCCGTCGAGGGATTCCAGCATACTCTCTTTCTTTGGCCGGCTCCAGGGGGCCTTGAGCGTAGGCAGGAACTTCGCACGGCGACCTTCAGGTGTCGGTCAGGTGTGGAAGGATCAGGCAGAGGAGCACGGTTGTGTGGTGGGAGGAACTTCGCACGACGATCTTTGGCTGGGGTAGAGGGGAGCAAGCCGCAAAGGGGGGTAGGGAGAAGGACGGAAGAGAACACGAAGCTGCAGACCTGGGAAACAGGCGGCGAGAGGGCGCAGAGGGCGGGGCGCAGGGACCGATGGGGGCTCAAGCCGGGGCGCGGATGGGCGGTTGCAGTTGCCACAAGGAGCGGTGGAGTTGCCGGGAGATTTCGCGCAAGCTGGGATGGTAGCGGCGGAACAACTTGGAGTGCAGGAGGGCGAAGGCGGAAAACAAGGCGAAGCAGATACAGAGGATCAAGGTGACGACCGCCAGTCCGTGGTTGGGCACCGGTTGGGAGCGGGAGCGATCTCGGGGCCGGTGACGGCAGGCATGGAGGAAGCCGTGCGTGAAGGCCCAGTTCTGGGTGAGGTCATTCCACCCATTGTTCTCGACTTTCCAACGGCTGTGCCCCAGTTGCCGGACCAGGGAGGCGGAGAAGACCTTGGGGTCCAAGGTGTCCAGCCAAACCCATTGGTGATCGGTGGTCTCGGGTTGCAGGCGGCCGCGCCGATAGTGGTGTTGGGTGACGCGCTCCTCCGACCGCAGGACCCGGACCGGCTGGGGGTAGTCCTGGGTGAAAGGCAAACCCTCGGCCTGCCAGAGTCGCACTTCCGTCGTCGTTCCCGCCCGCTGTTCGCGGAACGGAGCGTCCGGAGGGCGGCCTTGGAACAGGCCCTGGGCGTCCTGGTAAAGGTCGCGCTTCTCCTGCTTCAAGGTAATGACCACGTCCCAGCCGAGGCGCCGGGCCAGCTTCAGCAGTGGCGCCTGAGCGTAGAGCGAATCCAGCAGCAAGATGTCGAAGAAGCGGCTGCCGTAGAGTTCCGGCAGGCGCTCGAGCAAGCGCAGGGCGGCGGTGTCTTCGCCTTCGCCGGGGCGAACCCACTCCAGGGCCAGGAAGGGTTTGACCGGGCTATGGATCATCTGGCAGCCGACCAGCCGGTGATAATACTGGAGGCGTTGCTGGGGCGGGCCGCCGTGCGGATCGGGGATGGAGACGCGCCGCTGGAGGCAGTCGTCGCAACAACGGCTGTAGCTGGCGAGCACTTCCGTCCCGTCCAGGGCGGCCACCCTCCGGCCTTGCACCCGACCCGCATCGAAGGCTTTGTTGCGCTTCAGCCGGCGGTTGATTCCCACCAGCATCTGCTCCAGGGGCTCCACGGCAAAGCTCGACAAGCTGTAGCGCAGCACGTCGTCACCGAAGGGGCGGTCGGCTCCGATCGCTTGCTGCAGGGCCGGTTCCCGCAGTTCGGCCTCCAGCGCTTGGAAGCTGCGCAGGCGGAACAGGAATGCGTGGAAGGCCGCCAGGAATACGCAGCGGGGGGAGAGGTCGGGGTCTTGGCGCGCGTCGCGCAGAGTAGCGAGGGAGCGGCGGAAATCGAAGACCTGATGAACGTAGCGGGTGAAGGAGGGGAGCCGGTGGTGGGGGATATCTTGCATTCTATTAAATGTAAGAAGAAACACACACCCGAACGCTTCGACGGATCTCTCCGGATTACGGCCGGGCTTTCCGCTTCCGCTCGCGCTGCAGCAATTCGCGGTTGATGGCGGAGATCTTTTCCAGATCGTTCTTCACCCGGCGGTAATTGGCGATCCAACGGCGAACCCGCTCCGCCTGCTCGGGCGGCACCACGGCACTCGTGGTCCGTCCCGGTCCCAAGGTCACGGTGAGATACCAAACGGGACCGTGCCGTTCCCCCCGCGCGCACTTGCAGCCCGGATGTCCACAAGTGACGTAGCGCTTCACCAGCGATCCGCGCAGCGTCTCCTCGGTCGGCGGCAGCCGCTTCGCGAGTCCCCGCCGGCGCTGCCGCAGCGCCAACGTGGAGATCTTTGTCAATCCTCTTCTTTCCTTCATGTAACTGTAAGAAGAATACCACCATCCCCCAAAAAACGCAAATGCGAAACTCCTCCTTGCGAATTTCCTTGCTAACGCTTTGATTTATCGGGAAATAAAATTCCTATGCGAAGTTCCTGCCCCCACTTGGCGCCGGGTTGGTTCTTCGCCTAAGCTCGATAATAGTGCATTCGCTGCAAAAACCGGCGCCCGGAGACCGCATTCTCGGCCCGTCGGTCTGTGCCGGGGTCTCTGGTCCGTGATGTCATCGGGCTGGTCGAGCTTTTGCGCCGATAAGTGCCCGCATTCCCGGTTCTGAAATTGAGTGCAAGAAAAGAAGA
>DASWZM010000379.1:0-5785 GCA_036404455.1 Occallatibacter sp.
ATGTTCGGGAAAGCTTCTGTGGTTGGAGGAGGTTGACCGCTATCAAGATAACGGGAACCAAGAAGACCAGTGAGCCGACGACCCACATTATGACGGCGCCGACAATCTGATCGGACATGGGCGATATGTGGAATGGGTTTGGTTGCCTGAGGTAGTAGCTGTAGACGGGGCGGTCGCAGAAGGCGAGAAATGCGGAGAGGGCAGTGTTGACGATATCGGCAGAGGCCAGGTAGAGCACAATAAACCACCCTCCATGCTGTGCGCGCGAAGGCCAGGGCCGGATGATTGGCCACCAGAAGAGGATCGCCGAGCCGAGAAAGCAAATGTGTTCGAAGTCGTGCCAGCGTTCGTGCTCGAGTGCGAAGTCGTAGGCGGCGGGGACGTGCCATCCGAGGAAGATGAGGTTCATTGCGAGCCAGGCAACCAGAGGCGTGGTGAGGAAATGGCCGAGACTGCGAAGGAACTTTGAGCGGATCAAGGGAGCTATGAGGTGGATGATGACTCCGTGGGGAATGCCGCGGAGGATAGGGACGATGGGGTAGCCGAGCAACAGGAGGGGAGGGACGAAGAACATGAGGAGCAGATGCTCCACCATGTGGGCGCTAAGGAGTGCGTCGGCAAAGCCATCGAGCGGCGAGGCGATGGAGAGCCAGATGGTGGCGAGGCCAAGAAGGAACGCAGCCAGCCGCCATGCGGGGAAGAGGACGGAGCGCGTTTTGCGGATGGCGAACCAGCCACAGGTGTAGACGGTGGCGGAGAGGAGGATCGCCGAAGTGAGGAAGAGCGGAGGCGACCACTGCTGAAAGATGGCCCGATACTCAGGAGGCATGGCCATGGGGGGATGCAGGGCTAGTGTCCGTTGGGCATGGTTGGGGGCAGTTTGCCGGACAGCACCATGTGGCGCGATGCGTCGACGGCGGGGGCAAGGTCGTTGCCGCGGAGAGTGGAGAGGAAGCGGACCAGGGCGGTGGTCTCGGACGGGTTGAGGGAGTTGCCGTAGGCGGGCATATTGCCTCCGCCCTGCAGGACCTGGCGGATGATCTGGTCCTCAGTCATGCGGGTGGCAATGGAGTCCAGTGCCGGGCCGCGGAGGCCGCCTTCTCCGCCGACTGAGTGGCAGTTGCGGCACTGCTTGTTCTGGAAGACGATGGCGCCTTCTCGTTCGAGTGGAGTTCGGTTGTGAAGATAGGCTGTGGGGATGGGATCGCTGGTCCATGCGTTCATGATTGGACTCCATGGAGTGTACATGCCAAGGCGCGTGAGTACACCGAGGGTGACGGCGATTACGGCAACCATGAGAACGGCAACGGGACGGCGCGACCAGTGCTTTTCGCCTTCACCGGCAAGCAGCGGGAGAAGCAACATAGCGCCGATAACCAGGATGGGAGCGATGAAGAGGACCGGGGTCTCAAGACTCGGTGGGAGGTAGGCGAGGACAGAGTAGATCCAGAGGAAGGCAAAGTCGGGCTTGGGCGCGGTCTGGATGATGGTGGGATCGGGCTGGCCGGTGGGGCCGAAGGGACCGAAGAGGAGGGCGCAAGCGACGACGGCGAGCATGATTGCCGCAGCGAAAACGGCGTCCTTCCAGGCGGCGTCAGGGACGAAGGGGATGCCAGTTTCCTTGGTGAGGGTGCTGTACTCATGGGCATAGGCGGCTCTGCTGACGATGCGGCCGGGCATCGGCCACTCGTTGATGCCGAGTCGCAACACCATCCAGAGATGGAGGCCGACGAGCACGAGGAGGGTGGCGGGGATGATGAAGACATGCAGAGCGAAGAATCGGGTGAGGGTGGGGCCAGCGATGATAGGGCCGCCGAGCATGAGATCAACGAACCAGCCGCCGATGAAAGGCACACGGCTGAGGATGGAGGCGCCGATGCCAAGGCCCCAGTAAGCGTCCTGATCGAAGCGCAGGACCTGGCCCGTGAAGGCCATGCCAAGGGTGAGCAGCAGGAGGAAGACACCGACGATCCACGTGAGTTCGCGGGGGAACTTGTAGGCGCCAAAGAGAAAGACTTGTGCCAAGTGAATGAGCACGATGGCAATCATGAAGTCGGAGCCCCAGCCGTGAAGGGCGCGGAGGAACCAGCCGAGTTGGACGTTGTGGTCGAGGAACTGGAGACTGCTCCACGCGTTGCCGGCGGAGGGGGTGTAGACGAGTCCGAGAAGAATACCGGTGACGATCTGGAGGCCGAGGATAACGGTGGCGGCGCTGCCGAATACATACCACCAGCTGGAGGTGCTGGAGGGGACTTCATGAACGGCTGCTTCGATGGCAGGCCGGCCAAGGCCGAGGCGCCGCTCGAACCAGTTGTAGAGCGCGATGCGGCGTTGTTTTAGCCCTGACATGAACCGCACCTCGGTTTGGGTTTCCCGATGGAAACGAGCCTTGTGGAACGTTCGAGCTGCAAAAGGGGCGCCTCGGCACTTGCCTTTTGCGCGAGGGTGGGCATTTTGCCTACTTCGATCATCAGCGTGCCGGCGACGATCTTATGGTCGTACTCGAAGAGGCCGCGTTCGGGCGGGCCGGAGGCGCGGGACCCGTCGGCGTAGTAGGCGCCGCCGTGGCAGGGACAGAGGAAGAGTTTGGACTGGGCGAACCAGCGGACGGGGCATCCGAGGTGCGCGCAGTTGATGGCGAAGACCTGAAAGGTGTTGCCAGAGACGCGGCGCACCCAGCAGGGGATGTCTCCAGTCTGGCCGTCCCAGGGGGTTGTGACCGGATTGCGGAAGTTGACGAGTCGAGTTTCGTTTTCGGGAAAATCGCTGAGCGGACCGAGCGCGATCCAGGAGTTGTAGTTCGAACTCTTCTTTAAGGCGGGGCCTAGAAGATAGCCAATGATGGGCACCGCGAGGATGGCGCCGACGGCTCCGTTGGCGAGGAGCGAGAGCTTGAAGAGGAAGGCTCGGCGAGAGTGCAGGGCGCTTCGGGCGCTTACGGGCGCTTGCGGTTTTTCCTGACCGCTTTGCAGGGCCGGATCGCTTTGTGGGGTTTGCTCAGTTGGCGTCATTGTGCTGCTCCTGGGTTCTTCGCCTTGGGCGGCATGGGTTCAGTGTGCTTCATGGGTGCGTGGGGTAGGGCTGGCCGGGGTTGACTGTGCGCTTCGATGCGAGCCATGCGACGATGTCTGAAATCTGCTGGTCTGTAAGCGGTTGTGCGGGAGTTGACGAGGGGAGGTCTGAGCGCCAATCGGGCTGGCCGCGGTCGGGGAGGCCGGCGATGGTGATACTGCGTAGGTCCTGGTCACTGATCAGCGCGAGGTAGGATGCGTCTACGATGGAGCCTAGCTTGCCTGAGTTGGTTTTTGGATCTCCAGGGCTACCTTCCCCGGTGGCGCCATGGCAGCGGGCGCAGAAGGTAGTGAAGGCTTGCTGGCCACGGATGGGATCGCCGGGTTGGGCGGCGAGGTAGGGTGGAGGATTTTGCCCCGCCAGAATACCTGGGCTGCCCCACGTGCGCACTATGCCCTGTGCAAGGGCAGCGACCTGCTGGTCGGTCAGCATGCCGCCGGCGGTCTTTGCGAAGGGCGGCATGAGTTTGCCGGGAACACCGTTGGCGATGATCTGACGCAGACGGTCTTCTCCAGCAACAGCGATATAGACGGGATTGGCAAGCGGGAGCCCCGCACCGTTCCTACCGTTTTCGCCGTGGCAGGCGGCGCAGTCTTCTTTATAGAGAGTGGGGAAGGCAAACACTTCGTCGGGGCGCAAAACCTCGGGCCCAGGTCCTGGACGGCCGGGAATGTGATTGCAGCCGGGGGAGGCAAAGCAGACCGCGGCGAGAAAGAGTGCGCAGCGCCGCGCGAATTTGAGCGTGGCCAGTCTCATTTTTTGTCGTCTTTCGTTTCGATTTGGTCGCCGTGGAGGCCGGCGCGAACGGAGAAGGGCAAGGCTTGAAACTGCGGAGTTCGCACCTTGACCTGCAGATTGACGACGAAGCCGCAGACCAGGCCGAAGGCGATCTGCGAGAGGACGAACCAGAGCCAGTTGATGCGCGCGTCGAGAATGGGACTGATGACGCCAATCGCGGAGTAGAGGATTCCTGTCCACAGGAGCGGCGCGATGAAACCGGCGGTGAGGATGGGCTTCCAGGGAAACATCGGCAGCATGGCTCCGTAGAGCAGGCCGATGAGCACCGAGGCGAGGGCGTGGATGACCGCGGCAGCGAGCAGCCCCTCGATATGAAACTGGGCCAGAAAGGCGTTGCTTTGTCCGGCCCAGCTAACGAAGCCGCCGGCGGCCAGAAGATTTACGGCATACCACACGCTGTGATAGCGGATGAGACCGTAGAGGGCGGCGGGCACCAACATTGCAAAGCCGCCGGCGATGCCGCCCTTGATTCCCGCCGTCACGCTGAAGGTTTCGACCGGCAGCAACTTGCGGTGCAAGACGTCACCCGGCAGGCGCTCGCGAGTGGTACGGATGCTGGTGATGGCGATGATCTCGTCGTGAACCGGAACGGAGACGTGATGCTCATGCGGAAGGACCTCAAAGAACCATCCCCATATTGCTCTGAGCGCGAGGAGAAGGCCCAGCAGGCTGATGGCCCAGTGCGTCACCATGCCGGCAAGCATGAGCGCAATGCCGAGCGCAAGCACCATGGGCCAGGCTGTGGGCGCAGGAAGTTGGACGGCGCCGGTCATGGTTCCATGCTCGCCTTTCGCCGTGTGCCGCTGAATGAAGCCGCGTTCTTCCATGGTTGTCCCCCTTTCTGAAATTTATCTGCCAACGACGTATACAACCAGAAAGACGGCCACCCAGATGGCGTCCACAAAGTGCCAATAGAGAGAAAGAACTTCGAGCCGCTCCGAGTGAGCTTCCTTCATGCGCCCGCCCAGGGAGATCCCAAGCGCGATGCAAAGCATGATCAGGCCGACAAGAACGTGTGTTGCGTGCAAGCCAACCAGCGAGTAAAAAGTGGTCCCGAAGAGATTGGTGCGAATCGTCAGCCCGTCGTCGCGGATGAGGTGATACCACTCCCGCGCCGTTCCGTGCAGGAAGAGAGAGCCCAGAAGAACGGTGGCGGCCAGGCCGATGGTGCAGTTGCGGAGCTTGTTTCTGCGCAGGGAACTGACCGCGAAATGAACGGTGAAGCTGCTGGAGAGGAGACAGATGGTTCCGAAAATAGGCAACTCGAGCACCTGCGCGGGGTACGGACCGGTGAGGCTCTTGCCGAGATAGAAGATGTAGGAAACGAAAAAAATTATGAAGATCGCGGCCTCGGCTACGATCAGGCAGACCATGCCGACCGTGCCGCGATTAGGTAATACCCATGGTGGCTCAGCCTGTGCGCTGACAGGGATCGTGCTGGCGGTATTCATCATTCGTAGTCGGAGTCCGGATCTTCAGGGTGCTTGAGGTCCCACAGGGGACGGCGGCTGTGAACTGTTGGCTCAATTGCGAAGTTATAGGAGGGGGGCGGGGACGATGTTGCCCACTCCAGCGTCCACGCATCCCAGGGGTCGTGGCCCGCGATTTTTCCGCGGAAATAAGAACGAGCCAGATTGAAGACGAAGCAGGCAATGCCGGCTACCTGGAAGATGGCCCCAGTACTGACGATCAGATTCCACACCTCCCATCCGCGGCCTGCCTCATAGGTATAAATCCGCCGGGGCATACCGAACAGCCCAGGGACGTGCATGAAATCGAAGGTGAGATGGAAGCCAATCAAGAAGAGCCAGAAGTGCCATTTGCCGAGCGTCTCGCTCATCATCCGGCCTGTCACTTTGGGGTACCAGTAGTAAAAGGCTCCGAAGAGAGCAAACAGGATAGCTCCGACCAGGAC
>DASWZM010000380.1:0-11856 GCA_036404455.1 Occallatibacter sp.
GAGTTATCAGGAGTTATGGAGCTGTAATGCCATGAAGATTACGAATGCGTACGTGAATATTACTTCGCCGGGGCGAAACTTTGTCACGCTGAAGGTTGAGACCGACGAGGGGGTTTATGGGCTGGGCGACGGGACGCTGAACGGGCGCGAGTTAGCGGTGGCGAGTTATCTGAAGGACCATGTCATTCCATGCATTGTGGGGCGCGATCCATTCCAGACGGAAGATATCTGGCAGTATCTGTATCGCGGGGCTTACTGGCGGCGCGGGCCGGTGACGATGGCGGCCATTGGGGCGGTCGATGTGGCTCTTTGGGACATCAAGGGCAAGGCGCTGAACACTCCGGTGTATAACTTGCTGGGCGGCAAGTGCCGTGAGGGCGTGCTGGTGTATGGGCACGCCAATGGGAAGGACACGGAGCAGGCACTGGAAGACGTGGCGCGGCACAAGGAGATGGGATTCAAGGCGGTGCGGGTGCAGAGCGGGATTCCGGGGCTCTCGGCCACATATGGGATTTCGAAGAGTCCGGGAAGATATGAGCCGGCGGAGCGGGGGCTGCCTTCGGAGTATGAGTGGTCAACGGAGCTTTACCTGCGGCATGTTCCCAAGCTTTTTGCGCGGGCGCGCGAGGTTTTCGGCGATGAGCTGCACCTGCTGCACGACTGCCACCACCGGCTGACGCCCATCGAGGCGGGACGGCTGGGCAAGGAACTGGAGCCGTTTCACCTGTTCTGGATGGAAGACCCAACGCCCTCCGAGTTACAGGAGGGGTTCAAGATTATCCGCGAGCATACGACGACGCCGATTGCGGTGGGCGAGGTGTTCAATTCGATCTGGGACGCGCACGACCTGATTCGCAACCAGTGGATCGACTATCTGCGCATGACGCTGGTGCATGGAGGCGGATTTACGACGCTGAAGAAGGTGGCCGACTTTGCGGACCTGTATCACGTGCGCACCGGGTTTCATGGAGCGACGGATCTGTCGCCGGTGACGATGGCCGCGGCCCTGCACTTCGATACGGCAATTCATAACTTCGGGATCCAGGAGCTGATGCCGCACACGGAGGAGACGGACGCCGTGTTTCCACACCAGTACAGCTTCAAGGATGGGTTGATGTTTCCGGGCGACGGGCCGGGGCTGGGCGTGGAGCTGGACGAAGCGCTGGCGGCCAGGTACGAGTATCAGCGGGCTTATCTGCCGATCAACCGGAAGCTGGACGGCACGTTGACGGATTGGTGAGATGTTTGCCGGTGGGCATGCGGAGGGGAGTTATGGCAGTTACACGCAAGTTGCGGATGGGCATGGTGGGCGGCGGGCCGGGAGCGTTTATTGGGCCGGTACATAAGATGGCGGCCGAACTGGACGGCAGAATCGAGCTGGTGGCAGGGGCCTTTTCGCAATCGGCGGAGCGATCGCGTACGGCCGGCGAGGGATTCGGGATCGAAGCCGACAGGGCGTATGCGGATTACCGGGAGATGCTGCGGGCGGAACGGGAGCGGCCCGACGGAATCGATTTTGTGGTGATCGCCACACCGAACCATCTGCACCTGCCGGTGGCAGAGGCAGCGCTGGAGGCGGGGATTGCAGTGGTGAGCGACAAGCCGGCTACGGCGACCTATGACGAGGCGCTGGCGCTGGAGGCCGCAGTGGCAAAGGCCGGTCTGGCTTACGCGCTGACGCATACGTATGCCGGTTATTCGCTGGTGCGGGAGGCGCGCGCGATCTGTGCCAGCGGGCAACTGGGCCAGATTCGCAAGATTGCAGTCGAGTACCTGCAGGGGTGGTTGAGCCGGCCGCTGGAGAAGACAGGGCAGAAGCAGGCGGCGTGGCGCGGCGACCCAAAACTCAACGGACCGGGCGGCTGCATTGGGGACATCGGAACGCATGCGTTTCATCTGGTTGAATACGTGACCGGGTTGCAGGTGACGAGCCTGAATGCCGCATTGCGCACAATGGTGCCGGGACGGCAGCTGGACGACGATTGCAATGCTTTGCTGCGGATGGACAACGGCGCGAGCGGCGTGCTGATGGCATCGCAGGTTGCAGCGGGCGAGGGGAACGGGCTGCGGCTGCGCGTATATGGCGAGAATGGGTCGATCGACTGGCGGCAGGAGGATCCCAACCGGCTGCGGGTGAAATGGACGGATGGACCAGAGGAGATTCGCCACGCCGCAGGGAGTTATCTGAGCGGGGATGCGCGCGCCGTAACGCGGCTGCCGGGTGGGCATCCGGAGGGTTATATCGAGGCGTTTGCGGTGCTGTATCGCGAGTTTGCCGATGGGCTGATGGCGTGGCGGAAGGGCGAGGCAAACGCGCTGCCGCCGACGCTGCCGGGGATTGTGGCTGGAGTGCGCGGGATGAGGTTTATCGAGCGCGCAATCGAGAGCAATCGAATTGAAAGCTGGGTGGAGTTTTAGCGCTTCCAGGGACTTTGCAGGAGAGAAACAATGAAAACGATCAAGGGGCCGGGGGTTTTTCTGGCGCAGTTTGCGGGGGATGCGGCACCGTTCAACACATTGGCAAGTATGGGGCAATGGGCGGCGGGGCTGGGGTTTGCGGGCGTGCAGATACCAAGCTGGGATCGGCGGCTGTTCGATTTGAAACTTGCCGCGGAGAGTCAGAGTTATTGCGACGATGTGCTGGGCGTGGTGGACCAGGCGGGGCTTGCGGTTACTGAACTTTCGACGCATTTGCAGGGGCAGTTGGTGGCTACGCACACGGCTTATGACGTGCTGTTTGCGGACTTTGCGCCGGCTGAGTTGGCGCAGGACCCCAAGGGCCGACAGGCGTGGGCAGTGGAGCAGTTGGGGTTTGCGGCCAAGGCGAGCCGCAACCTGGGGCTCGATGCGCACGCTACGTTTTCAGGGGCGCTGGCGTGGCCGTTCTTTTATCCGTGGCCGCAGCGGCCGGCGGGGCTGATCGACGATGCGTTTGAGGAACTGGGGCGGAGGTGGCTGCCGATTTTGCGACTCTTTGACGAGGCGGGCGTGGATGTTTGCTACGAGCTGCACCCCGGCGAGGATTTGCACGACGGCGCGACCTTTGAGCGGTTCCTGGGCGCGGTAGGCGGGCACAAGCGGGCCAACATTCTGTACGACCCCAGCCACATGATCCTGCAACAGATGGATTACCTGGGATTTCTGGATTTGTATCACGAGCGGGTGCGGGCCTTTCACGTGAAGGATGCGGAATACCGGGCCAGCGGGCGGTCCGGGGTGTATGGCGGCTACCAGGATTGGATCGACAGGCCGGGGCGGTTCCGGTCGCTCGGCGATGGGCAGATCGATTTCAACTCGATCTTCTCGAAGATGGCGCAGTACGACTATCCGGGGTGGGCGGTGCTGGAGTGGGAGTGCTGCCTGAAGCATCCGGAGGCGGGAGCGGCGGAGGGCGCGAAGTTCATTCGCGATCACATTATCCGGGTGACGGACCGGGCGTTCGACGACTTTGCCGGAGGCGGGGCGGATCAAGAGAAAAATCGCAGGATATTGGGGCTGAGGCAGTTTTCTTAGACTCGTTAGAGTTACCTCGTGAGGAGGAGAGATTCGTCTTCACCATTGAAATACGCGAGTTTTCCCGGAATACATGAAAGAATCGTTCCCCAATCGCTGCCAACAACGCTTTCCAGCGCGGTTTCCAGATCCATTTCTTGGCCGTCTATCTTTCCGTTGTTGGATATCACCCAGCAGGTTTTCCCCGCTCCCTTTGAGTACAGCAGGTGAGAAACATTGCTAATTCCCTGAAGATGTCGCCCCCAAAGCGAGAGGCTGGGATCGACCTTCCAGGGGACTGAAGTCGTAAACCTCTGGTCAAACCAGTTGAAGTTGGCTAACTCCCCTGTGAACTTCCGACGATTCTTAGGGCTTGCGATGAAGGATAGGAATCGCTCCTGCTTTTCCCGCAGGACAAACGCCTTGATCGTTGCTTCCTCGTGTTCTGCGTAATTCATATGGGAGGACCGGCCTCATTCTAGATCGAGATACCGGCAGAGCGGTAAATCTCAGCGATGTAGTGCATGTCGCGGCGGCCTTCCTGGCCGGGAGACCTCGGTTCGGTTCCGTCTTGAATGTTGCGGGAAAAATGCGCGGCTTCGGCCGTGAAGTGGGAGGGGTCGCGGGCGGGGTTGAGCTCGTCGAGCTTTGTGTCGCCGAACTCGGCGCGCAGGTGAAGGCCTTCGTAGACAAAGGCCTGGTCGACTTCAAGCCAGCCTTTGGAGCCGTGGACGCGGAAGTAGCCATCCATGGGGGCGCCGTAGGTGGTCGAGCAACTGGCGACGATGCCGGAGGGGAACTTCATGGTCCAGGAGACGTTCTCTTCGACTTCGTTGAAGCGGCCGTCGTGATCGATGACCGAGGCAAAGGCGGCGATATGCTCAGGCTCCTCGCCGGTGAGATAGCGGCAGGCGTTGAGGGAGTAGATGCCGACGTCGAAGAGCGGGCCGCCGCCGGCGAGTTTCTTGTTGAGGCGCCATTCGCCGGGGGCGATGTTGAAGCCGAAGGAGCTTTCGATGGCCTGCACCTGGCCGAGGGCGCCGTCGCGGATGAGTTTGACGGCGCGGAGGTTGGTGGGCTCGTAGTGGCAGCGGTAGGCGATCATGAGCTTGACGTGGGCTGCCTTGCAGGCCGCGATCATTTGCTCGGCCTCGGCAACATTGGTGGACATGGGCTTTTCGCAGAGGACGTGCTTGCCGGCCTTGGCGGCGCGGATGGTGTACTCGGCGTGCATGGAGTTGGGGAGCGCGACATAGACGGCATCGACGGCAGGGTTGTGCGCGATCTGGTCGAAGTTTTCGTAGTTGTAGATGGAGGTTGAGGGGACGGCGTACTGGGCGGCGATGCGCGCGGCCTTGTCGGGATGGCCACTGACGAGGGCGGTGATCTGGGAATTGGAGGTGAGGAGAACGCCGCGCATGAAGTGATCTGCGATGCGGCCGAGGCCGATGACGGCATAGCCGATTTTCTTTGTGGACTGAGGGCTGGTCGGCGCCTGGGCGCTGAGAGCGGGTGCGAAGCGGGCGGCGAGGCTGAGTGCTCCGAGTTTTGCAAAGTCTCTGCGGGTGAAGATCGTCATTGGCCGGGACCCCTCCATGTCGAATGTAAGCATAGTCGAGTTGATGGCTTGAGCCAAGGATGGCGATGGAAGGCCTCTCGACCTGCGGTGGTTTCCGCGCCTAGTATCGAAGGCATGGAACCGTTGGTTTTGGACGGCCAGGCGCTGACGCTGGCCGAGATTGAGGTTGTGTCGCTAGGTGGACGTCCGGTTGCGATTGCTCCTGGCGCACTGGCCCGCGTTGTCGCGAGCCGGGAGTTGATCGAGGGGATTCTGGCCGAGGGGCAGACGGTCTACGGGGTGAACACGGGGTTTGGGAAGCTTTCGGACGTGCGCATTGCGGCGGGGAGCCTGACGCAGTTGCAGACCAATCTTGTACGCAGCCATGCGGCAGGGGTGGGACAACCGCTTTCGGAAGGCGAGTCGCGCGCGATGCTGCTGCTGCGGGCCAATGTGCTGGCCAAGGGGTTCAGCGGCTGCCGGCCGACGCTGGTGGAACTTCTGGTTGCGCTGCTGAACGCGAGCGTGCATCCGGTGATACCCGAAAAAGGTTCGGTGGGCGCGAGCGGGGACCTGGCGCCGCTGGCCCACCTGGCGCTGGTGGGAATCGGCGAGGGTGAGGCGTATTACAAGGGCGAACGCATGGCCGGTGGCGAGGCGCTGCGGCGGGCGGGACTGCAGCCGTTGGCGCTGGCTGCCAAAGAGGGATTGGCGCTGCTGAACGGAACGCAGGCGATGACCGCTGTGGGCGCGTTGGCGGTGGCGCGAGGACTACGCGCGGCGCAGCTTGCGGATGTAGCAGGGGCGATGTCGCTGGAAGCACTGATGGGGACGCCTGCGGCATTCGATGCGAGGATTCACGAGACGCGGCCGCACGCGGGACAGATTGCCGCCGCGGCGCACCTGTTGAGACTGCTCGAGGGCTCGGAGATTCGCGAGGCACACAGGGAGCATGATTCGCGGGTGCAGGACGCCTATTGCCTGCGCTGCATGCCGCAGGTGCACGGAGCGGTGCGGGATGTGCTGGGACATGTGCGATCCGTGCTGGAGATTGAGGCTGGTTCGGCTACGGATAATCCTCTTGTATTTCCAACGAACTCCTCCAAAACGCCAGAGAACGGGGTTCTGTCGGGGGGAAATTTTCATGGGGCGCCGCTGGCGTACGCATTCGACTACGCGGCCATTGCGCTGACGGACCTGGCGAGCATTACGGAGCGGCGGATCGACCGGCTGCTCAATCCCGACATCAATGAGGGGCTGCCTGCGTTCCTGTCGCCCGATCCGGGGCTTTCATCGGGGTTCATGATTGCGCAAATTGTTGCTGCGGCGCTGATCAACGAGTGCCAGGTGCTTGCGCATCCGGCGTCGACGGGCAGCATTCCCACCGATGGAGGCAAGGAAGATCACGTTTCGATGGGCATGACGGGGGCGATCAAGTTGCGCCAGATTGTGGAGCACGCCGAGCGGATCGTGGGCATTGAGCTGATGTGCGCGGCGCAGGGGTTGGAGTTCCGCAGGCCGCTGATGGCGGGCCGGGAGATCGAGCGGGCGTACGAAGCGGTGCGGGCGGTGGTTCCGCGGCTGGAGGAGGACCGGGTGTTGGCGGGGGATATGGAAGGGATGGCGGCTGCGGTGAGAGCGGGAGCTTTCAACGCGTGGTGCGCATAACTCAGGCGAGTTAGAGTGGAGTTACAGGTTGCGCAGAGCTTGACTGGGCTGGGTTTGCAGGGGCGGGAGCGGGACGGACGGTGAGCGGGATCTCCGTGGCACCGGCGCGGTATCCAGGGCCGAACTGCGCATGGGGGGATTGCCTGGGAAGGCGTCAGAACAGTTCGATAGCCGGGCGGCTGTGGTCGCTGCCGGACCCACCCCCGGCCACGGCCAGGTGTGTGACGGTCTGGCTTGCCATTCTGTAGCGTCCGAGGTGAGCGGCCAGGATTTGCTTGAAGGTGCGATCGGTTTCACCATCCCAACTGAAATCGACCGTCTTCCCGGACAATTGTTGCATGTGTTCGCGCATCTCCACCAGGGCTTCCTGCACGTGCTCCATTCGTTGTCTCATGATGTCCTGGAACTGTATGTGCCCCAACGCCTGCGACAGCCGGTTCACGCTCTCCGCGTAGTTTGCATCCACTTCGGTGATGACTTCCAGAAGCAATTCGCCGTTTTTGCAGAATTCGCGCTGCATTTCACTCAGGTCGGTCACCAGGTGACTCATCGCGGTGCTCGCCTCGTGCTGTTCGAGCGAGGCATGAGCATCGGCCATCTCCTCGTCCACCCTCTTGCAGGTTGCATTGATCTTTCCGGCAATGTCGGCAGCGGCCTTGGTGGAGAGCACGGCCAGTTTGCGGACCTCAAAGGCCACCACGGAAAAGCCGCGGCCGGCGCTGCCTGCCCGCGCTGCCTCGATCTCGGCATTCAGGGCGAGGAGGCTGGTCTGCTGGGCGATGGAGGTGATGACTTTAATGAGCGGCGTCAACGCGCGCACATCGCCGGCCAGACCTTCAATACGCCCAAAGTTATTCCTGAACTCCTCGGTCTGCGTCTCCAACTGCATCTCGATCGCGGCGATGATCTGCTTGTTGTTCTCGACCCGCATGTGGGTGCTTTCCGTCAACTCCCTGCCGCTCCGAATGGATTGAGCGATGTGCTCCCTCTGCTGGTTGGACTTTTCGATCAGCAGACCTATCTGCTCGATGACCTGCATGACCTCGCGTTCGGATTCGGTGAGCGAATCGCCGATCTGATCGTGCATGACATCAATGTAGGGCTTGGAGTCCTCCAATTCGGCTCTCAAGGCCTCGCGCCGGATCGCCACATTCGCCAGTTCGGATTTGCTCAATGTCCCTACAATTCCGAGGTCGGCAATGCCCTGGCGGGCCTGAACCCAGTTAAGCCATTGGGCGATCAGCAAGGGAATGACGCTGAGCAGCAGCAATAGCCAGACGAGCTGGCTCCTATAGAGGATGAAAGCCGGCCCCAGCATATGGGACATGCACAGATAGAACAGCACGTGGAAAACGAGCCGGATGGCCAACTGGTTGAGGAGCCGGTTGCGGGCCTTGGTCAGGCGCGGCTTGAAATCGGGCTCGACCTGATCTTCCCCGGCCCCCATGGCACGAGCCTGCACGGGGGAAATCCTTTCAAATCCTCGATACGCCGCAGACGCCATGACGTTACGCTCCCGGCAAGACTTTCTTGATGACTTTGACCAGGTCATCGCCGGCCACCGGCTTGACCAGCCAGCCAGTGGCGCCGAGGCGTTTTCCCTCGTCGCGTTTGGCGGTTTCGCTTTCGGTGGTTAGCGTCAAAATGGGAATGAAGCGAAATCCCGGCAGAGCGCGGACTTTTCCGATCAGCTCCATGCCGCCCATGATGGGCATGTTGATATCGGTGAGGATGAGGTTGGGCTTGATTCCCGAATTCAATTTGTCGAGCGCGGCCTGGCCATGGTTGGCCGTTTCCACTTGAAAGCCGTTCATAGCCAGGTTGGTCTTGAGGCTCATCAGCATGGTGACCGAGTCATCGACGACGAGGATTGTCATGGCCATGAAAGCTCCTGACTAGCACGGACTTATCCCTCATGAGGGCCGATGCGGTCCAGGCGCACCGGCCGGGGAGAAGGACGGCCAAGGGCTTGCGCATGACGCCGATAGTCTCGCGAAAGCCGTCGACCAGCAAGCCCAGAACGTCATCGCCCGCCTGAACAAGCAGTACAGATAGTTCATCGTCAGCATTTGGCCGAGGGTTAATGGAAATTCCGAGCAGGGGGCTGCGTCTACGTCCCGAGGGCCAAAGTTACCGGGTTTCAGGCGACAGCCGCATGGTCGAAGGGGCCTGCGCCGCGTGTGGGAGGATGCCGCGGTACCTGCCCAGGCAGATGGTTCCCGGTGTCACTTGCGCTTTGCATCCTTTACGACAGCAGGGGTTACGAACTGAAGATCGGCGGCGAGGGGACAGCCGGTGCAGTGAGGCGTTCTGGCGCAGTGCGCCTTGCCCACGGCTACCGTGAGGGCGTGGAACTGATTGAAGAGGCGCGAAGAGCTGACTGAGGGATCGACGGCGAAGGCCTGGCGAGTGAGATCGACGAGGGACTCATAGCCTGAGGGGCCCGGTGGGGGCGTGAGGAGCCGATGGCGCAAGGCGATGCGGCGGAGATACTCGTCGGCCACGGGGACGGGATGGTTGAGGGCGTAGAGCAGGATGGCGTCGGCGGTTTCAGGGCCTACGCCGGGGAGAGCGAGCAGGCGGCGCCGGAGGGTGGCCGCGGGCAAGGCCGTGAGCAGGTCGAGCGAACCGGAGAACTCCTGGTCGAGCATGGCGACAAATGCCTTGAGCGCGGGTGCCTTGCGGGTGTGAAAGCCGCTGGGGCGAATGAGATTCTTCAAATCTTCAAGGGCGATGGAGCGGAGGCCGTCGAGGGTGAGCGCGCCGGCCTGGCGGAGGTTGACGAGCGAGCGCTCGACGGCTTTCCAGGCGGTGTTCTGGGTTAGATAGGCGCCGAGGATGACTTCAAAGGGTGTCTCGGCCGGCCACCAGTGCTGGGGGCCGTAGGCTTGCTCAAGCCAATCGTGCATGGTGCGCAGGCGCCGCGCGGGGCTGGGCGGGCGGCCGGGCTTCACTGCAGGGAATCCTCGGGCGGCGGGGATTGGAGTTGAAGCTTCCATTCGAGGATGCGGGCGCGGGCGGCGGCGGCTTCAGCCTGGGGGACCTGGCCGGCATGCTGCAGGGAGATGGAGAGCGCCGCGTGGGCGAGCGGGTCCGCGGGGGTGAGGACGGTGAGCGCCATGGCAGCAGCAACGGATTGATTGAACTCGCCCGCGTCGCGCAGGGCGCGAATGAGGCCGTGGTGCGCTTCCGGATGCGCCGAGTCGGCGGCGATGGCGGCGCGAAAGGCCTGGGCAGCTTCAGCAGGCGAGCCGGCGGCGAGCAGGTCGAGGCCACGCTGGGAGAGCGATTCGGCGGTAGGAGGATCGAATGAGGTCACGGCTGTCTTCAGGATATAGGTCCGGACGGTTTTACGATTTTCATGGACTGTCTGACCTGACCGGCGAAAGTGATGCGGCCGCGGCCAAGGGAATTCACCTGGTTTCCGGGACGTTGTAGAGCTGGAACTCGCGGATGGCGGCGGCATCGGTGCTGGAGAGAATGTTGAGGCGGACGCGGCCGGCGGTGACGGGCGGAAACACGTCGATCTTCTTGTGGCCAATGGCCTGAGCGGCGGCGACGGTCTTCCAGGCGGCTCCGGTCCAGACATCGATAGAGTATTTCTGGATGCGCTGACCGGCGTTGAGCCACTCCATGGTGAGTGCGCGGTTGAAGGTGATGGGCGTGGGGAAGCTGACCTCAAGATTGGAGTGATGGGAGCCGGCAGGCGCGGTCCAGAAGGTGTCGAGGTTGCCGTCGAGGGCGGCGGAGACTTCAGCTGAAGCCGGTGTGTGCTCGAGCGCGAGGTTGTGGGTATAGCGGTCGCGGAGCGCTCGGCCGAATTCTTGGAGGCGGGCGACGTCGCTGTCGGGCAGGAGGCCGCAACGGTCGGGAGCCAGGCCGAGCATCAACTGAGCGCCGCGGCCGGCGGTTTCATCGTAAGTGGTGAGCAGTTCGTTGAGGCTCTTGAGGGAGGATTCATCGTTGGGATGCCAGAACCAGTGTTCATTGCGCAGGGGCGTGTCGGCTTCGACAGGGCGCCAGCGCAGATAGCCGTGGCGGTCGATGACGTTCCAGTTTTCGTAAGGGACACGGCCGCTCTCGGTGCCAACCCAGCGGGCATCGCCGTATTCGAAGAGGCCGGTGTCGGCGAATACGATGGTGTTGGGCTGGTAAGTGCGCAGGGTTTCAATGAACTTTTCGAAGTTATAGACGTGGCCGGCGCTGCCAGCGCCGTCGAGCCAGAATTCGACGAGGTCGCCGTAACTGGATGCGAGTTCAGAGAGCTCGGCCTGGTAGTAGTCGTCATAGGCGGAGGAGTTTTTGTATTTGGGTTCGTGACGGTCCCAGGGTGAAAGATAGACGCCGAATTTGAGGCCGTATTTGCGCGCGGCGCGGGCGACATCGCCGACCACATCGCCTTTGCCGCTTTTCCAGGGGCTGGACTTGACGCTGTAATCGGTTTGCTCCGTTGGCCAAAGGCAGAATCCATCATGATGCTTGGCGACGAGTACAACATATCTGGCGCCGGAGTCGCGAATGGCCTTCATCCACTGGTCGGGATCGAATTGAGTGGGATTGAAGACGGAAGGGTCGGCCGTGCCGTCGCCCCATTCGCGGTCGAGGAAGGTGTTGGTGGAGAAATGGACGATGACACCGAACTCAAGGTCCTGCCAGGCGATTTGTTGCGGAGACGGTTTGACGTCGGGGAAGCTTTGCGCGGAGGCGAGCGAGGCGATGAGGAAGAGAGTGAGCGCGGAGATTGTTGATCGATTGCGGAAAGAGTTCATTGATAACTCTCCAGTTATACTTTGCTCGTGGCAGTGTTAGTGGCGCTTAGGAAGGAACTTCCAGATTTCGGGGTCTTCTTCGCCGAGAACCCAGGAGCAGAAGCCCTGGATGCCATTTTTCTGGACGAGTTCGTAGCGGTCCTTGAAGGTGCGCAGATCGGTGAAGAAGATCCATTCGCGCATCTGGTCGCGGTAGAAGTAGAAAAAGGCGCTGTGGTCTTCGGCGTCCCACTGGATCTTGCCTTTCCATGCCTCGGCGAGTTGCAGGGCGTTGGGCGTGTTGATGTAGTCGGCGGTGGGATTTGGTTTCTCGTTGCCGGTGGCGGAGTCTTTGGTGGGAACGCCGGTGTACCAGTGATAGCCGTAGAG
>DASWZM010000381.1:0-1673 GCA_036404455.1 Occallatibacter sp.
GCTGTCGGCGACCGACGCGATGGAAATGGCCGATCGAGCGCCGCACGTCAAGACCTGCCTCGAACTGGACGCGCTCGCCTATAAGTTCATGGCCGAAAAGTTCCCGGAGGTCGCTGCAAGGCTGAAGAAGTATCTTGCCGCCGATAAAGTCGAGGTGATCGGCGGCACTTATGGCCAGCCGTTAGGGGCGATGTTCAGCGGGGAATCGAACATCCGTCAGCTTGTGTACGGGCGGGAAACCATTCGCAAGGCGCTGGATTATGAAGTGGCGACCTTTCTCGATGAGGAAGACTTCTCTCATCCACAGATCCCGCAGATCGCGCTGGGGGCGGGCTACCGCTATGGCAGCCTGGCGCAGGTGGACACTTGGGGCCGCACCGGAATACCATACTTGGAAGTCAACGCGTTCAAGTGGCAAGGGATGGACGGCAGCGAGATTCTGAGCACCCCCAAAAACTCGCTCTTCGGTTACTCTCCCAACCTGAAGCAACTGGCAACCTCGGAGGCCTTCAAGAAACTGCAGGCGCTGGGCAAGCCCCTCATTTTCACCTGGGAAGAGTTCGGATGGGAACCGCCCGATGAGCCCGCCTACCTGAAGACTCCCGAGAAATACCAGAAGTTTGCGGAGGAATCTGCGGTCGAGTTCGTCACCTTGAAAGATTATCTCGACGAATACGGGAGTAGTGCCAAGGAGTCCATCTACCTGAAGATGGACGCCTGGGACAAGCTGCTGACCTGGGGATTGGGCGGCGACCAATTGCGAGTCATGGACCGCAAAGTGGAAGGGACGCTGTTGGCGGCGGAGCGCTTCGATGCCATTGCCGCCAGCTTGGGCGCGAAAGACAAGGCCCGGCAGTTGGAGCAGGCCTGGAAACACTTGCTGACATCGCAGAGCCACGATGTTTCGCTCTGCGAATACTCGCGCTGGCAAGGGGACCGGATGGCGCCGCTGGATCGCCTCGAGGACTACCATAATTTCACCTGGGGCGCCATCGGCTACAGCCATCTGGACGCCGCCGAGAAGCAGGGCCAGGAGGCGCCGGATGCCTCACTCGGCCAGGTGGTTAGCCACATCGGTTCGGAGGTGGGAAAGCACGGCCAATGGGCGGTTACGGTGTTTAATCCCTGCGCCTGGGAGCGGACCGACGTAGCCACCACGGGGCGCATCTACCCGATTCAGGAGAAGGCCAAAGACATCGTAGTGAAAGACCGTTCGGGTGGCGTGGTGCCTTCCCAGATCATCAAGAGTGACAAGGACAAGCAGGGAAACTTGATCGTTGCCGACCTGGCCTTCCTGGCCGAGAAGGTGCCGAGCGTGGGGTACGACACCTACTACCTGGAACTCACACCCGGAACCGCCAATCCCGCCGCCACGGATTTGCGGATTAATGAGCCGCAACTGGAGTTGGAGAACGAATACCTGAAAGTCAAACTGAGCTCCAAGCACGGGGCCATCGTTAGCCTGGTTGATAAGCGAACTGGACGGGAAATGCTGGACGCGGCAAAGGGCGCCTTCCCGGTGTTTAGAGGCACACCTAATCAGGACTACTGCCTGCAGAGCGTTTTCATCCAGGAGAAGTATCACCGGAAAGGGACAGGGATCCCGGCGCTGTTTGACAGCTCAACGTCGGAAGCAGTTTATGAAGGTACGGAGAAGATAACAGCCTCGTCTG
>DASWZM010000382.1:0-10186 GCA_036404455.1 Occallatibacter sp.
GAGCCGCTGCGGTTTGCGGCGGACGCGGTGATCTACGCACATCTATGGGATTTCAATTGTAGGCATATGATTACAGGGTACTTGCTTAGAAACAGCGTATCGCTCTCACGTGCCACAACGGTGATATTCATGGCCAGCCAAGTATAGCGACCAGCCTGGATTCTGACCAGACGCCGTGACGTTGATCGTGGCCCACGCGGCAGCGTCCGCCGCGCAGCGGCTTAGTTCAAACGCCCTTCCATTGACTGACTCGATGACGGCGGGTGGCCCCGGTCCCGGTCAGATCTCCAGACCATGCGAGGGTGCCCCCGGTCCCTCGCACTTGGGGACCGGGGAGACTGCGGACCTCAATTGGCAGGAAGAAGCCCGCGGTCTAGAAGGATCGCTCCCGACAAACACGCCGTTCCATTGACTGACTCGATGACGCTCCGGAGCATCCCCGACCCGGAAACCGGAGCCCTGGGCAGAACGGCAATCTGCGCGCGAGATATGTATATATGGCTCCAAAAGGGGGGGCAAAAACGATCGAAAAGGGGGGCGGGTGGCCCCGATCCCTCTGTCCTTTCCAAACTAAACGAGGGTGGCGGGTGGCCCCGGTCTCTAACCACAATGAGGGTGCCCCCGGTCCCTCGCTTTTGGGGACCGGGGATGGAAGCGGGCGGGTGGCCCAGGCGCCGGGCGGAGGTCGGCTCTAACGTCATGAATGGGTGCCCCAAGTCCCTCGCTTTTGGGGACCTGGGAAAGCAGAAAAGCCCAGGAGTCACGGATCACTCCCGGTAAACGCCGATGTCACCCGCAGCCGTGCTCAACCCAAATCCGCACCCTCACCCCGCCAATCGAAATCAATTTCGCTTTCATCCCAAAACTTTGCAGATCATTTCCCATCTCTGGCGCACACTGTCTCTGTGGCTCCCTGAAAAGCCCCGGCCTGGGCGCCTTCGAGCGCCGATCTCCCAGCGGAATCGGAGCGTCCCACGCCGGTTCCCGCCACCCGAAGCTCCTATGCGAGCCAGTAACCCATTTGGAATCAATATTCTTGGAATAACCTACAGAAAATAAAAAACTTAGGGCAGATCCCCTGCCATATCCAATTGGGAAAAAGGGATTTACAAAATATGGCGGGGGGGGAGAGGGGGGGTAGCTCACAATCATGGAACCCATAAGCTTGGGAGTTGCCGGAGCTTATGCCTGGTCCTTCAGCGTCACCGTAATCTCACGGCGGGTGGCCCGTATCTCATGGACCCCCTTGTTTTGAACCGAAAAAGAACCGGCTCCGTACGTACGCGCCTGAAGACGCGCCCGCTTCGAACTCCATCGTTGCCGGACAGGGTCTCAGATCGCGACTTTGCCGTCCACCTATCCCTCTTCCGCCTCTCTCAACTTGGCGATCACGGTGAAGTCTTCGAGAGTAGTAATGTCGCCCTTGATCTCCCCATGCGTGGCCAGTTCCCTCAGCAGCCGGCGCATGATCTTGCCCGATCGCGTCTTGGGCAGCGCCTCGGTAAAGCGAATATCGTCCGGGCGGGCCAGCGAACCGATCTCTTTCGAAACCCACTTCCTCAGCTCGTCCTTCAACTGCTCGCTGGGATAGTTGCCGCTTTCGAGCGACACAAACGCGGCGATGGCCTGGCCTTTCAGCTCGTCGGGCCGGCCTACCACCGCGGCCTCGGCCACTTTGGGATGCGCCACCAGCGCCGACTCCACTTCCATGGTTCCCAGCCGGTGGCCGCTCACGTTGATCACGTCGTCCACGCGCCCCATCAGCCAGAAATAGCCGTCCGCATCCTGGCGGGCGCCGTCGCCGGTAAAGTAGCTGCCCTCGACGTCGCTCCAATAGGTCTTCCGGTAGCGCTCCGGATCGCCGTACACCGTGCGCGCCATCGAGGGCCAGGGCTTGCGCACCACCAGCAGGCCGCCATGGCCGGCGGGCACCCTTTCGCCCTCCTTGTTGACCACCTCCGCCTGGATGCCGAAAAACGGCCGCGTGGCCGAGCCCGGCTTGGTGGCCACGGCGCCGGGAATCGGCGCAATCATGATCGCGCCCGTCTCCGTCTGCCACCACGTATCCACAATCGGGCAGCGGTTGTGGCCGATCTTCTCCCGGTACCACATCCACGCCTCGGGGTTGATCGGCTCGCCCACCGTCCCCAGCAGGCGCAGCGAGTCCAGCTTGTATTTTTCCACGTGCTGGTCGCCCCACTTGATGAAGGCGCGAATGGCCGTGGGCGCGGTGTAGAAGATGGTCACCCGGTGATCGTCGATGAGCTTCCAGAAGCGCGAGAAATCCGGCCAGTTGGGCGCGCCTTCATACATCAGCACGGTGGCCCCGTTCTGCAGCGGTCCATACACCACGTACGAGTGCCCCGTCACCCAGCCGATATCGGCCGTACACCAGAAGATGTCCTCGTCCCTCAGGTCGAAAACGTACTTTGTGGTCAGGTAGGTCTGTACCGCGTAGCCGCCGGTTGTATGCACCAGTCCCTTGGGCTTGCCGGTGGTGCCGGAGGTGTAGAGAATGTACAGCGGGTCTTCCGAGTCCAGCTCCTCAGCCGGGCAATCGGGCGCGGCGGCAGCCACCAGGTCGTGCCACCAGTGATCGCGGCCATCCACCATCTTCACCGGGTGGCCGGTGCGCCGGTAGACCACCACGTGTTTCACCGTGTGGCAGGCGGCCATGGCCTCATCCACCGTCTGCTTGAGCTTGATCTCGTGGCCGCGCCGGTAACTCGAGTCCTGGGTGAGAATCGCCACGCAGGAAGAGTCGTTCACGCGGTCGACAATGGCGTTGGCGGCAAATCCCCCAAAGATCACCGAGTGCACGGCCCCGATGCGCGCGCAGGCCAGCAGGGCAATGGCCAGCTCCGGCGTCATGCCCATATACACGGCCACGCGGTCGCCCTTTTTGATCCCCAGGCCCTTCAGCGCATTGGCGAACTTCTGTACCTCGGCGTGCAGCTCGGCGTAGGTCAGCCGGCGTATCTCGCCCGGCTCGCCCTCCCAGATCAGCGCCGTCTTGTCGCGCCGGGCCCCGAGCGCATGCCGATCCACACAATTGAAACTTAGATTCAGTTTGCCGCCCACAAACCACTTCGCCCAAGGCAGATCCCACTCCAGCACCTTGTCCCAGGGCTTGAACCAGTGCAGGTCCCTGGCCACACCGGCCCAGAAGCCCTCGGGATCCTCGATCGACTGCTTGTAGAGCGCCTCGTACTCGTCGAGACTCTTGATGTAGGCCTTGGCGCTGAACTCCTCCGGAGGAGGAAACACACGGTTTTCGCGCAGTGTCGAGTCGATGTCCTGATTGGCAATCGAGGGAACGGGCACGGAAGACATCAAAACGTCCTTCTGGAGAAGAAAACTCGTCGTTGTACGCGGCGCCCCAGGAAAGGCCGCTCCCGAAAAGATTCCGCGTGCGGTCACTTTAACGGGATGGGCACACAAACGGCAAGTGACCGGAGAAAGGGTCGCGTAGGCTGGCGCCTTCGGGATTCCAGTGGGCGTTTCAGGCGGCGTGGCCGCCGGCCGCTACACAGCCATTTTCTGCGCGTTGACATACTCGCGCAACGCCGCATTGATCCGGCTCTGATAGCGCCGCCCGGTCCCGCGAAAAAACTCGATCACGTCGGCATCCAGCCGCAGAGTGATCTGCCGCTTGTTCTCCGCCGGAATCAGCTCCGAGACGCGCCGCCAGCCGGTGCGCGGCAGGGGAGGGATGTCGCTCAAGTCGATATCCTCGTCGCGCATCTCCTGGAGTTCCTTCCAGGCCTGCTGTTCCTCGGCAGTCTAGGCAGAAGGATTTTCCGGATCAAGCCGGTGCACGACCAGTCCAGTAGGTTCGCTGTTCATTACACTCCGCCCTTCGCATCAGGCGTACCGCTTCTGGTGCCAGATCCACGCTGTGCGAACGATCTCGTCGAGCTGGGTGTACTTCGGCTTCCAGCCCAGTTCGCGGATGGCCTTCTCCGAGCTGGCCACCAGTACGGCCGGGTCGCCGGGGCGCCGGGGATAGACCTCGGCCGGAATCGGGCGCCCGGTCACGCGGCGGGCCGATTCGATGACCTCCAGGACGCTGAAGCCCTGCCCATTGCCTAAATTGAAGATCAGCCGCCCACTCGTCTCCTGGGCCGTCTCCAGCGCATCCAATGCCAGCAGATGCGCATCGGCCAGGTCGGAGACGTGGATGTAGTCGCGGATGCAGGTTCCGTCCGGCGTAGGGTAGTCCGCGCCATAGATGCGGATCGACGGTCGGCGGCCCAGGGCCACGTCGAGAACCAGCGGGATCAGGTGCGACTCCGGCTCGTGGGCCTCGCCGCGCGTCACCCCATCCGGCCCCTCGGGAGCTCCGGCCACGTTGAAGTAGCGCAGCGAGGCGTAGCGCAGCCCGTGAATTCGGTTCAGCCAGCCGAGCATGTGCTCCACCAGCAGCTTTGACTCGCCATAGGCGTTGGTCGGCAGAAGGCGCGCATCCTCCTGAATCGGCACCGTTTCCGGCTCCCCGTAGACGGCCGCAGTCGAAGAGAAGACGAGCCGCCGCGGACCGTGGGCCAGCATCGCCTCCAGCAAGGCAAGGGTGGACGCGGTGTTGTTGCGGAAAAAGGCTTCGGGCCTAACCATGGACTCGCCGGCTTCAATGAAGGCGGCAAAGTGGAGCACGCCGTCGAAGGCCTGGTCCTGGTCTTTGGCGTCGATGAAAAGGTTTTCAAGAGTGGTCCGGTCCCCCAGCTCGCCTTCCACAAATTCGACGCCCCCGGGAAGCAACTCCCGCCGCCCGTGACTCAAGTTATCGAAAACTACCGCTTGGTACCCTTTTTCGACAAGAAGTCCCGCAACTGTACCGCCTATATACCCCGCCCCGCCTGTGACCAATATCTTCAAAAAGACTGTCCTTCCCCAAGCATTTTGGATTATTTTAGGTCTATTATAATAGTAGGGCAGGGTTGGGACGGCATCAAGCCCCCAGGCCTCCGACCGCCAGAAAGGCGGCTCGCCCAGCAGACCTTTTGAACGCCGCTCGATATCGGCGCAGGGTGTGGTTTGACAGGCATCCTGTTACAAAATGCCGGGCAAATGGGCTCCCTCACCAGAAAGAGGGATTGCTAGTTCTTCCCCGGATGGCCTTGGATATAAGTTGGAGCGGCATAATGCACAGGTTTTGTGCAAGTGAGAATCCGTATCGCGCGGAACAGGTCAAGGCTGTTCCTGGCCGCGGTTTCGCCTTTTTCCGCTCTTTCAGCGCAATCGTGATGAAGACAGATTTCTACTTCCCCCCATCGGCTTTGCCGATGCGCAACCTCAATCGGGCCAATCAGCCGGGCCATTCGCGGCACACCGCCTCCGAGCCGCATCCACGCCCTCTTGTCCGCCGGAAATCGAATTCCATCGATGCCGTTGGGGTAGGCGCTGGTTGCGCTTTCCCGCAGGCCGGAGGACGTATCTTAAGAGTTTCCCAAGTCTTGAGATCTCCTCAAGAGACCGGATGGACATTGAAAAACTCCGCGCGCTATGTTCCGCGCTTCCTTGGTGCCGATCATTCCTGCTATGACGAAGCAATTCGCCGACCCTTCAACGGAAAAATGCGAGGACTAAGAAAATGCTTGTAAAAAACTCTCCAGGACGCTACGAATTCGGTTTGCTCCCTGAGCCAGAGAGAAGCCCTGGCTCGTTCATCACCAGTATGGTGATCAACTTGCTGATGCTTGCCGCGATGCTCTACGTGGGCGCCAGGGCCAGGCAGGTGATCTTAGAGCACAGGTTTGAAAATACGGTGCTGATTGTTCCCACCACTCCGCCGCCGGCTCCGAAGGTCAAGCTGCCCGAGCCGCCCAAAGTCAAGCCGCCGGAGCTGCCTGAAGTCAAGCTCGAGACTCCCAAGATCCATGTTCCCAAGCCTGAGCCCAAGCCGGACCTGAAACCGATCCAGATGGAAGCCAAGGTGGCTCTGCCGCCTATCAAGGCGGCCAAGCCCGCCGTGATCCTGGCGCCGCAGCCCAAGGCGGCCCTCACCGCTGCCATGCCGGCGCAGACGCCCCAACTGAAGCCCTCAACCAAACCCGTCCACTTTGGCGATACCTTCGGCGTCACACCCAATCCCAACGCCAAGGGGCCGGCCACCGTGGCCGCCATCGGCAACCCCTATGGCGGCATGAATGGCCCATCAGTCGCTCCTCATGGAGTGGTCGGCTCGACGGGCATCGGCAACGGGATAAGGTCCGGGTCCAACGCCGGCGTGGTGGGCAAAGTCGCCTCTGCCGGCATTCCCGGCGCCACCGGTACCGGCTCAACCAACAGTTACGCAGGCGCCAGGGTGGCCTCTGCCGCCATTCCCGCCGTAACCGCCGCCGCACCCGTCCAGCAGATGGTGGTGGCCGCGCCCACAGCCACAACTCTCGAAGTAATCTCCAAGCCGTCCGTCGAGTACACCAGTGAAGCCCGGCAACTGAGAATCCAGGGCGATGTCGTTTTGCGCGTCACCTTTACCGCCTCCGGTCAGGTGCTGGTGCACGGTGTGGTGCGCAGCCTGGGTCACGGCCTGGATGAAGAGGCTCGACGGGTGGCGCAACAGATTCGGTTCCGTCCAGCCACGCGCAACGGCCAGGCGGTTGACGCCACCACCACTATCACCATCACTTTTCAATTGGCGTAGCATCTAGATTGCACGAGAAACAAAGGCTGGACTCAGCCGCATGTTCCCTGAACGGACCTTGCGGCCAGAGACGGACCTGGAAGAATTCAAGTCAGGAGCTTTAAATGACGTTTCGGAAGATCGCCCTCACCTTCCTCATCTTCTCCGCCGGTGCGGCCTGCGCGTACGCAAAGAAGCAACCAACGTACGAGCCTACGCGCCCTCTTACTGCCGACCAGTCCGCGCTGGTAGACAAGGCCATCATCCGCGAGAAGGAAGTGATCAAGGCCATTCGGAAACGCACGCCCCTGGTGGAGACCTACATCCAGAACACCAGGCCGGATGTGAAGCTCTACGAGATCCCGGTCGAAGACCAGTACATCCTGAGCCGCGTCGACTTCTCCAAGGGATTCGTGGACAAAGAGTTCACTAACCGGTCCACCAAATCCACCAAAGGCTTCTTCAAGGGTTCGCTCGACTCCATGCTCGGGCTCAGCAAGGCGCTGGGGCTGGAAAAGTTCACCTATAATCCCAACGGCTTCATGCAGATGATGTTCCTCGACCCCACCGGGTTCGACAAGAACCATTACGTCTTCAGCTATGTTCGCCCCGAGTTTCTCGGTTCGGTCCGAACCGCCGTTTTTGACGTGCATCCCAAGGTCTCAGGCATGGGCCGCTTCTTTGGCCGCATCTGGATCGAGGACCAGGACGGCAACGTGGTCCGCTTCAACGGCACCTACACCGGGCCCAATTCCGAGGATTCCTCAAAGTACTACTTCCACTTCGACAGTTGGCGCATGAACGTGCAGCCCGGAGAATGGCTGCCGGTTGCCGTTTATGTTGAAGAGACGACGCGCATCGAAGGTGAGAAAACGGTCGGGCTGAAGGCCCAGACCCACTTCTGGGGCTATTCCCTCAAGCTGCCCACGCGGGATAGCGAAAACGTCAGCGTCAGGGTGGACGACGCCATCGACAACAGCCAGGACTCCCAGGACGTGGGCCCCTTGCAGGCCTCGCGCGCCTGGGTCACCCAGGCTGAAAACAACGTAATCGACCGCCTGGTGGAAGCCGGCCTGGTGGCGCCGCTCAATCCAGATCCAAATGGCTACGAAAACAAGATCCTGAATCAGATCGTCGTCAACCTGGTCGTTCCCAACAACCTGGCCTTCACTGACCAGATCCATGCGCGCATCCTGCTTTCGACCACCATCGAGACCACCACGGTCGGCAATACCATCCTCATCAGCA
This sequence comes from Occallatibacter sp., assembly GCA_036404455.1. Classification (GTDB taxonomy): domain Bacteria; phylum Acidobacteriota; class Terriglobia; order Terriglobales; family Acidobacteriaceae; genus Telmatobacter. Next base: position 7,871 of record DASWZM010000382.1, read on the forward strand.
AGGGGCTCATCGATACCCTGCCCAACGAGCCGGCGATCGCCTCGGTGGTGGCCATGGATCTGGCCCACATCGCCTTGGGCCACCATATCGACACCCGCTATGCCTTCAACGATCGCCTGATGTTCCCCGACACGTCCACCTTCCAGCGCGTCGACATGTACCACTCCGAGCACGACAACGCGGAAGCCGCCAAGAAGGCCATGGAGTACCTGCAGAACTCCATGTACAAGGACCAGTTGCCCAGCGCCGGCCTTTACTATGCGCAGTTAGCCGATCGCGCCAAGGCCCTGAAGGGTCTCAACAGTCCCAAACTGGGCGATTCGCTGCTCAAGGCCGACGGAACCCCCTGGATGGTCGATCTGCAGAGGATGGCGCCGAAGCTGAACTGGGACGACCTTACCCAGAGAGCGGCCCTGCCCCTGGGCAGTTGGACCAAGACCGATCCATGGGATGACAAGGAGCACATGCTCAGTGCCAAGGTCTATGCGCCCATGAACGCCCGCGACAAAATGCCGTTCGAGGTGACGCCGATCGTCTACAAGCTGCAGCGCTATGACCTGGCCCGCCTTGAGGGGCCGACAGTTGGAGCAGCACCCGCTGCGCCGGTTGCCGCGCCTGCTCCCGATGCAGGGGCACAGCCACAAGGCAGCCAACCTCAGGCCACGCCGGACACTGCTCCCCAGCCACCACCCGCGCCACAACCCGGCGCCGGCGTTGCGGCCGCGCCCCAGCAGCAGCCCCCGGCCGCGGCGCCTGGCCCGCAGTAGGACATACTCCGGGAAGTCCCTGGCCGGGTTGCTCCGCACGGCTCATCCCGGCCAGGGACTTCTCCATGGAGTCCGATTGATGCCCACACTCGCAGCGATTGCGTTTTCCGAAATAACCTTGACCTGATGCGATACCCTCAATCTGGGGTCCCCAGCGACAGGTCTTGTTCGCTGTGGCCGAAATACCGGGGATCCACAGCGACAGGTCTTCCTCGCTATGGTGGGAAAGAGAGGCCCGCCCCAACCTGCGTCGGCTCTGCACGCAGAAAGCAAGGCCGGACTATTTCGGAAAACGCCCTGAGACTTCCCTGATTTGGACGTATCTTGTGCCCACAAGCCTTGTCATAATGAGACGATCAATCACTGCTGTGCTCTCCCTCCTGCTTGTGGCCGGAGCCGTATCTGCCCGCGCCCAGGTGGTCCCCTCGGCCTTCGCCCGCGGGCTTTCCATCACCGCCGGCGGCGAAGCCTCTGCCTTTCAGCCCGACTACGAAGGGCTTGGAGTCCCCGAGGAGAGCACCAACCGCCTCTATGGCATTGGCGCCTTTGTGGACGTGAAGTTCACCCCCTGGATTCAGATTGAGGCCGAGGGCCGCTGGCTGCGCTTCAACCAGCTCGACAACATCTACGAGGACAACTACCTGATCGGGCCCCGGCTGCCCATCAACCGCCTTCGCTTCCGGCGCATAACCCCCTATGCCAAGGTGCTGGTCGGCTACGGCAGGCTCAACTTCGAGAATAACGTCGGCTGGGGCCGCTATACCGCCCTCGCCTATGGTGGCGGCCTGGACGTCAAGTTGACCAAGAGAATCAACGTCAGGGTCCCCGACTTCGAGTACCAGCAATGGCCCAGATGGTTGGAAACGAACGGGGCTCCCACCGCCAGCCTCTGGCCCTACGGCTTCAGTGCCGGCGTCTCCTACAGGGTCTTCGGAAGGAAATGAACCGGTCGTGCGCCGGCCGGCATTGGGGCGCACGTCGGTTTCCGAATAGCCCGAGATCCAGGCACAACGAGCCGGAAAGAACGCTCAGCTTGTCGCTTCCCTGATCTGAATTGTGAATCGGTCGGTTCAGGACAAGGCGATTATGTGCGACCCGAAATGTTGGCCCAAGCGGTTACACAAAGGCGTTAAAGGTTCGCGCTCCTCCAGTTCGGCGAGTCAAATATAGCCAAATCGCCGGTGCGCTCATCGACTTAACTTGAGACGCTTGATGAGTAGACTTCTGCGTTCCGGTCGGGAGAGTCGCCCCGGGGAGTCTCACCCCGAGGCGCTCGCAGAACTGTACGTGAGCCTCTCGACTCATACAGCTCCCATCATGGAGCCGTGTTACGTGCCAACTGCCAGTGAGCAAACAACTCTGGACAACTGCGCGAGATGCTCGCGATCCAGTGCCGTGCCCGCCGAAGATGTTGGCGTAACTTTTTGTATTTCCTTTTGGCCCAAGAGACCAGCTCTCGGTCTAGTTGACGGATTATCGAGTGGAGCGCTGTGCGGTAAAACCGCCCATAATATTGGAACCAGCCCCGGATGATCGGATTATAGAGTCG
>DASWZM010000383.1:0-7898 GCA_036404455.1 Occallatibacter sp.
CTTTCTTTGCGTCTTGCGGGGAATACGGCGAGCAAACGCGAATCACCCACCGATAAATCATAAGACGTGAAAAGGGGAAGAAAGGTTGGAGAGTTTTCTGGCGAAAGTTTTCACAAGGTGAAACGGGCCGGTGTTGGGGACCGGCCCGAAAGGGGAAATCCTGGTGGGAGCGGGCGAATGCGCGCGGGGAGTAACACAGGCTGCGGCAAAACTCGTTGATTCGAAAGGGCGCGGCCGGGCACCGGCGCACCCTTCAGGGTCGGGGCGCCGTGCCGAGGTAGGGCCAAATACGGGTGCGGCTCTAGCCGCCGAGGGATCGCAAGTTATTGAAAATACATTCCGTCAGGGGCCAAAGCCCAATTTTCAACTTTTTCCTGTTTGATGGCGCGGATTCTGTCCGGGTTAAAACCCCGACGCACCAGCCGCGCCCTTTCAAAACAGAGAAACTGCTCGCAGAGAGGAGTCTATCCGCAGCTTGTAGTGGATGTTATTTCTTGCGCTTGCCGGCGGTTAGCCGGGAATAGAGGAGCACGCTGGTCAGCGTCTTGCCGTCCAGAATCGCGCCCTTCTCGATCATTTTGAGCACGTCGGAGAGCCTGACCAGGCGGAAATCGATTTGCTCGTCGGCTTCCGGGTGGGCTTCGCCGGCCACAAGGCCTTCGGCGATGAAGACTTTCATGGATTCGCCCAGAAAACCGGGGCTGGCGTAGTACTCGACCAGCGGCTTCCACTTCTTTGCGCTGTAGCCGGTCTCCTCGGCGAGTTCGCGCCTGGCGCCCAAAAGGGGGTCTTCGCCGGGATCGAGCGTGCCGGCCGGCAGTTCCCAGAGGAACTGGTTGGCGGCGTGACGGTACTGACGCTCGACGACGATCCAGGGATTTTTCTTGTTTTTGGAGCTGTCGACGGCCAGGATGACGACGCTGCCGCTGTGGCGGACGATGTCGCGTTCGTTCTCGCGGCCGCTGGGGTCGATGAGCTTATCGTGGAGCACGCGGAAGAGCGGGCACCGAAAGACGACCTCGGAGCTGAGCAGTTGGGCGGCTTTAGGGGCGGCGGCGGCCTTGGGGGCCTTTTTCACCTTCTTCGGCTTCAGCTTCAGGGCTTTTGCGGGCCTGGTCTTTGCGGCTTTTGCTTTCTTTGGCTCGGTGGCCAGGGCCTCTTTGTGGGTGGCGGCCTTGGCCTTCTTTGGCGCCTTCCTGGAATCCTTCCTGGGTTCGGCGGGTTTTGCCGGTTTCTCTTTGCTGGGCATCTCTGGTCTCTCTCTCCTCAAAGCGTAGTCAGGAAAAGTATACGCACTGCTGCGGGGGTTAGGCCGAACTCCATGTGGCAGTTGTGCATCGATTCCATCCGTCGTGGCATCCTTAACAGAGCCGAATTGAAAAGTGAATGAGTTGCTGACCGCAGACTGTTATCCCATTACCGTGGCGCCGGGGCTGCACCGGCTGTTTCTGGACTACTGTGCCGGGGATCCGGGGGCGCGCAGGTTCTATGCTTCGCTTCCGCCCGATTCTGGCTGGGAGGAGCGTCCGCCGGCGCCGGCGCACTGGCCGGAGCTGATGCGGCTGCTCGGGGAGCAGATTCCGCCCTCTGCTGTTGAGGGCGCTCAACAGTGGTCGCCTGCCGCGGCGGCTCTTGAAGCGCTCGCCAAGGGCGCTGGAGTGGTGGTTACCGGCCAACAGGTGGGGTTGTTCGGGGGACCGCTGTTTACGCCGTTCAAGGCTGCCACGGCGGTGGCCCGCGCGCGGCAGGCGACTGCGGCAGGGCATCCGCACGCGGCGATTTTCTGGCTAGCGAGCGAAGACCACGACTTTGCCGAGATCAACCACCTGAGCTTTCCGGCGGGGCGGGAACTGAGGAAGCTGGTTTATCCCTTGCCTGCGGGGGCTCAGGAGGCGGCGCGGCCGGTGGGCGGGATGGTGCTGGACGAGCGAATCACGCCGCTGGTGGATCAGGCGTGGGAGCTGCTGGGTCCCTCCGATGCGATGGAGGCTCTGGCTGCGGCTTACAGGCCGGGCAACACCTTTGCCCAAGCATTCAGGGAGTTCTACGCGAAGGTTTTTGCGGCGCAGGGGCTGCTGGTGCTGGATGCGGGCGGGCGCGAGTTCCACCGCATGGGCGCGCCGGTGCTGCGGGCGGCGCTGGAGCGGGCGGACGAGTTGCACGCCGCGCTGATGGAGCGGGATCGTGAACTTGAAGCTGCGGGCTATCACGCGCAGGTGGCTGTGGGCGGGCAGTCCAGCCTGCTGTTCCTGCTTGACGAGCGAACCTCTGACGAGCGCACCGGGGCGCGGCTGGCGCTGAAGCGGGTTGCGCCCAACACCCAGGACCCTGCGGGCTTGTGGCAGAGTGGACAGCAGAGCTTTTCCACGGCGGATCTGGTGGGGATTCTGGAGGCCGAGCCGGAGCGCATCTCGCCCTCGGCGCTGCTGCGGCCGGTTTTTCAGGATTTTCTGCTGTCGACTTCGGTGACCATCGGCGGGCCGGCGGAGGTGGCTTACTATGCGCAGTCGGCGGTACTGTTCAAGCGGATTCTGGGCCGGGGGACGCCGATTGAGCCGCGTTTTTCCGCGACGCTGGTTGAGCCGGCCATCGGCGAGCTGCTGCGACGGCACGAGCTGACGATAGAACGGGTCTTTCAGGAGAGCGGGCCGGAAAACGCGGCATCGCTGGCGCAGTTGCTGGCGGCGCGAGCGATGCCGATCGAAGGAAAACGGAAGCTGGCGGCGGCGGGAACGGCGCTGGACGCTGAGTTGAAGACGCTGTTGGAGTGGATGGGCTCTCTGGATGCGGGACTGGGCCGGTCGGCCGAGACCGCGGCCAGCAAGATGCGCTACCAGATGAACCGGCTGCGGAAGCTGGCGGCCAACTTCCAGTTGCAGCGCGAGGCCTCGCTGGGACGGCACGCGGAGGCTATCTGCCAGGCGCTCTATCCCGGCGGGGTGCTCCAGGAGCGGCTGCACGGCGCGGCTTACTACTTTGCCCGGTATGGGCTTGAACTGGCGGAAGAGCTGAGCGCGCAGGCGGTGAATGCCTGCCCGGGGCATACGGTACTTTGGCTATAATCCTCGCGAATGACGGGGAGGTTTGGAGTGAGACTGTTTTTCGCGGTGTTGGCGGCGGGATTGCTGGCTTGCGTGGCGGTACAGGCGCAAAAGGAGCCGTGCGCGACGGCGGGCGAGAATATTGCGTTTCTGGGCATCCAGACCGTGCGGCTGTGGCCGGGAGACGCACCGGAGGCCAAGGGCAAGGCCTGCGAGGATACGCCCACTTTGACCATCTTCGAGCCGAGAGGTGGGAGTGGAAACGGATCGGCCGTGGTGGTGCTGCCGGGGGGCTCTTATGTAGGGCTGGCCGCAACTCACGAGGGGCGCGAGGTGGCTGACTGGTTCACCGCGCGGGGCTTCCGCGCCTTTATTCTCAGCTACCGGCTCAGCTCGCACGGCTACCTGCTGCCGGTGCCGCTGCTCGATGCGCGGCGGGCGATCCAGACGGTGCGGGCGCGGGCACTGGACTACCATATCGATCCGAATCGCATTGTGGTGATTGGGTTTTCCGCCGGCGGCCACCTGGCGGCATTGTCGGCCACGCAGTTTGTGGCAGGCAACCCGGACGCGGAGGATGCCATGGACCGGGTGTCAAGCCGGCCGGACTACCTGGTGCTGGGCTACCCGTGGATCGGGGCGATTTCCAGCGACACCTCGCATCTGAGCTACTGCAAGCTTTTCAACGTGATGGACGGCTGCGAGGCGCTTCGTGCGGCGTACTCTCCGGATCTGTTTGTGAGCAGGGAAACGCCGCCGACTTTCCTGTTCCACACCTTCAACGATCAGACCGTACCGGTGGAGCAGGGGCTGCGGTTCTATGAGGCGTTGGTCAAAGCGGGGGTTCAGGCGGAGCTGCACATCTTTGCCAACGGGCCCCATGGCGTGGGGCTGGGAGCGAGCGATGCGGCTCTGGACCAGTGGCCGAACCTGTTGGAGAACTGGCTACGTGGGCAGGGGCTGCTGAACCAGGACAAAGCCGGGGCGTCCAAGCCGTAGGGGGCAGGAATTGAACGGAAAGCCGAGGGAGAAAAATTGCCCTGAAATTAAGAGGCGGGCAGGCGACTTCGGGAGTGGAAGGACTTCCCGGAGCCGACTGCCCGCTGGACCCTGGACCGGGTCTAGGTGGTATTCCTAGTTTAGGCTTGTTTGGCGCGAATGCAAGTCCTTTTTTGAACAAACTTTCCCAATAGTGACCGCAGTCACAGGACCCCGCCGATTCAGCTCCAACTGCGTTGACCTTCATGGTCCGCCCCTGATACAAAAGGGTGTTCCACCCACGCGAAGACAGGTGTGACCGCCGGAGCGAACCAAGTACCACCATGCAAGAAACCATTCACCAAGTCGTGTTGCTTCTGGTTGGCGCCGTGCCCACGATTCTGCTGTTCATCGTGTTGGTTCTGTCCTACCAGTTTCTGGTGCAGGGCCCTTTGAGCGCCACGCTGAAAGAGCGCCGCGCCCGGACGGAGGGGGCGGTGGAAGACGCGCACAAGGCGATTGCCCAGGCCGAAGCCCGGGCGGCCGAGTACGCCGCCAGGCTGCGCCAGGCGCGGGCCGAGGTCTACAAGGCACGGGAGCAGCGGGTGAAGCAGTGGAGCGCCGAGCGCGACACCCAGGTGGACCATGCGCGCAAGGCTGCCGGGGTCAAAGTGGCCCAAGCCAAGGCCGAACTGGACGCTGAGGCTGCCCAGGCCAGGCAGAGCATTCAAGCCTCCGCCGGGGAATTGGCCAGTCAGGTGGTCCGCGCGGTTCTGCCTGCGGGCGCCGGAGGTTCCCGTTGAGATATTCGACTCTGCACGCGCGTTTTTCCGCACGGGTCTTCCGGTTTGCGGTTATGGCGGCGTTCGCTGCCGGGGTGACGGTTGCGCCCTTCAAACTTGCCGCTCAGGAGGCTGCTCCGGCGGTCAAGACGGAGCCGGCCGGACAAGCCTCCGCAACTCAGGCCAAGGCTCAAGACGCGGCCAAACCCGAGGCCGGCCAATCCCGGGAAGAGCAGGACAACGCCTTCCTGCTCAATGGTCCGTTGGTGAAGGCATCGGCCAAAGTGCTCCATCTGCCGATCGAGACCACGGCCGGCATCTTCGAGTTCATCAACTTCGCCATCCTCGCGCTGGCTATCGGCATCCCTTTGTTTCGCTGGCTGCCCAAGACGATCCGCAAGCGCGCCGTGAAGGTGCGCGCCGATATCGAGTCGGCACGGAAGTTGACCGAGGACGCCAACTCCCGGCTGAGCGCGGTGGAGGCCAAGCTAGAGAAAATCGACGAGGAGATCGCGAAGTTTCGTACCGAGGTGGAGCGGGAGAGCCTGGCTGACGAGGCGCGCATCAATGCGGCTCTCGAAGAGGAGAGCGCCCGGATCGTGTTGGCCGCCGAGCAGGAGATTAGCGTGGCAGCCGCCCAGGCGCGGCGCGGATTGCGCAACTTTGCCGCGGATCTGGCCATCGAGCAGGCCGCGAAACAGATGATTCTGACGCCGGAGACCGACCGCGCGCTGATCGCCGAGTTTGTGGGCGACGCGGGCAAGGGAGGGAAGAACTAGATGGCCGCCTTTGTTGCCCGATACGCGCAGGCATTTCTCGAAGTGGTTACGGCCGCCAAACTGGACACGGCCGCCATCGACGCTGGGCTCACCGACTTTCTCGCCGCCTGGGACGGGAGCCCGGCGTTGCGCGAGTTCTTTTTGAATCCGGCCATTGCCGCCGTGCAGAAGGTTCGGTTTCTGGACAAGTTGAATGAAAAGCTGGGGCTCTGGAAGGAACTGCGCAACCTGCTGGCGGTGCTGATCTCGAACGATCGCATCGCAGCGGTGGGCGAGGTGGCGGCGGCGTACCGGAAGCTGTTGCAGGAGCAGTTGGGGATTCGCCAGGCGCAGATTGTGACGGCGCGCGAGTTGGGCGCGGCGGAGCGCGCCGCGCTGGTGGCCGAAGTGGGCAAACTGGCTGGCTCCCGCATCGAGGCCAGCTTCAAGCTGGATGCGGCCATCCTCGGCGGCACGGTGGTGCGCATCGGCTCCACGGTGTATGACGGTTCGGTGCGCGGACGGCTGGACAGGTTGAAGGAAGCATTGACGGCCGGCTGAAGCCGGCAGGGATCAGGGGTTAGGGATCAGGGATTAGGGATCGCTGACCGCAGAGTAGGCAACAGTCTCCGGAATTCGGGGACCGTGAAGTGGGAATTGGTGATCGGAGGTCAGGAGCGGCGGGATCGAACTAATCCCTAACCCCTGGTCCCTAACCCCTCAGAGGAAAGAAATGGCTCAGATCAAGGCAGACGAGATTACGCAACTTCTTCGCGAGCAGATCGCGAACTACGACTCGAAGGTCCAGGTGGACGAAGTCGGGACCATCACATCGCTGGGCGACGGCATTGCGCGCCTGCACGGGCTGGACAAGGTGATGGCCGGCGAGCTGCTGAGTTTTCCGCACGGCATCGCCGGACTGGCCCTGAGCCTGGAGGAAGACTCGGTGGGCGCGGTGGTGTTGGGCGATTACACCGAGCTCAGCGAAGGCAACGAGGTGAAGCGCACCGGCACAATCCTGAGCGTACCGGTGGGCGACGGTATGGTCGGCCGGGTGGTGAACGCTCTGGGCCAGCCGATCGACGACAAGGGTCCTATCGCCTCGACGAGTTCCCTGCCCATCGAGCGGCTGGCGCCGGGCATCATCGACCGCCAGCCGGTGCGGGAGCCCATGGCCACCGGCCTGAAGGCCATCGACGCCATGATTCCCATCGGCCGCGGGCAGCGCGAGCTGATCATCGGCGACCGCCAGACGGGCAAGACCGCGGTGCTGCTGGACACCATCATCAACAACGAGAAGAACGATCTGATCTGCATCTACTGCGCCATCGGGCAGAAGCGTTCGTCGATCGCTCAAGTGGTCCAGACGCTGACCGAAGCGGGAGCGATGGGGCACACCATCGTCGTGGCCGCCTCGGCATCGGAACCGGCGCCAATGCTGTACATCGCCCCATATGCGGCCTGCGCCATCGGCGAGTTCTTCCGCGATAACGGCCGCCACGCGCTGGTGATGTACGACGATCTGTCGAAGCACGCCATGGCCTACCGCGAGATTTCGCTGCTGCTGCGCCGTCCGCCGGGCCGCGAAGCTTATCCGGGCGACGTGTTCTATCTTCACTCGCGGCTGCTGGAGCGGGCTTCGAAGCTGAGCGACAAGAAGGGCGGCGGCTCGCTGACGGCGCTGCCGGTGATCGAGACCCAGGCCGGCGACGTTTCGGCCTACATTCCGACCAACGTCATTTCGATTACCGACGGACAGATCTTCCTGGAGACCGACCTGTTCAACTCCGGCGTCCGTCCTGCGGTCAACGTGGGCCTGTCGGTTTCGCGCGTGGGCTTCTCGGCGGCCATCAAGGCCACCAAGCAGGTGGGCGCGACGCTCAAGCTGGACCTGGCGCAGTACCGCGAACTGGCCGCGTTTGCGCAGTTCGGCTCCGACCTCGATCCGCTGACGCAGAAGCAATTGAACCGCGGCCAGCGCCTGACGGAATTGCTGAAGCAGCCGCAGTTCCGGCCGCTGAGCTGGCAGCAGCAGGTGGTGGCGCTGTTTGCCGGCACCCAGGGATACCTGGACGATTTGCAGGTATCCGACATTGGCGCCTTCGAGGTGGGCCTGTACAAGTACTTCGACTCCGCGCAGACGGCGCTGATCGACGACCTGACCAAGAAGAAGGCGCTGGACGACGACCTGCGCAACAAGCTGCACGCGGCGCTCAAGGAGTACGCGGCGAATTTCAAGGCGGAGCTGGCTGCGAAAGAACCGGCTGCGGCGCCAACCGCTCCAGCGGCAAGCACTAAGGAAACCGCTCCAGCGGCAGGCGCTAAGGAAACTGCTCCAG
>DASWZM010000384.1:0-16421 GCA_036404455.1 Occallatibacter sp.
GGCCGGGTCACGCTTAAGAAATATGCGCCTAGCCCACAGCCTCGGAGGCTCCTCCGACAGCGGGCTGGATGCAAGGCGAACAGCTTCCCCTCACAGGGGAGCAAGGGACAGTTTTTCTCTTGACATCCCCTCTCATAGGATTTGTCCGGAACGATCTGGGGCGCATCTGCGGTCATTGACTCCCAGGTCTCGATACGAGAATCGAGGGTGCATTTACTCGGTTGATGACCGTTTCACGACCCGGCAGGCCACCGAAGAGTCTTTCTCCGCGTCCATATTGTCAGCGGGCGACCGGGAGTTGGCAGTTTAGAGCTCGACTCAACGCAATTGAATTCAATTTGTGAGGGCATTATGCAATGGAAATGGATGCAAACAGCAATTCTGGTGGTTGGACTGGGAGCGGTGAGCGGCGGCACAGCGGGCGCACAGGTGGGTGAAGTGAAAAGCCTTTCGAAGACGGATGTGTCTTTGAGCATTTATGGAGCGTTCAGCGGAACCACAACAGGAGACGGCGTGGCGCAGAGTCCGTCGAACGCGGCCGGAGGGTTGATTGGGTTGCGGCATATCTCTAACCCGCTGCTCGGATTTGAGGTGACCTACTCGTTCAACCGGGCCAACCAGGTGTATAACGCCACCGAATACGCCTGTCCCGTGGGCGTAGTCCCCCCTTGCGGAACGCCCCCGCCAGCAGCGGTTTCAGCCGATGCGCACGAACTGACAGGGGATTGGGTGCCGTCGTTGAAGATTGGGAACCTGCGGCCGTTTGGGCTGGTGGGGGGTGGGCTGCTGCTCAATGAACCCAGCAGCGGGCAGGCAAACACCACTTCGTCGACCAAGCCGGTATTTGTCTACGGCGCCGGACTGGATTGGGGTCTGCTTCCGCACATTGGCGTGCGGCTGCAGTACCGCGGCAACCTCTACAAGGCGCCCGACCTGACCACGCTGTACGGCTCCAGCGGGGTCTTTACCCGCACGTCGGAGCCCATGATCGGCGTGTACTTGCGGCTGTGAAGCAGGCGCGCGAAAACTGGCGGCGGAAAAAGCGAACGCTGGGTGAATTCCCCGAAGAGCAGCCCTCAGGGGCTAAGCCCCACGTTGATGCTGTTGCATTTATGCGTCGGGGTTAAAACCCCTACCTACCAGTTCTCACTTACCGCTCGAATGAGTATTTCCCCAGGTTGTGAACCTACTCCGGCCAGTACAAAGCGGAAGGTCGGCGAGAGCATTAATGCTCAGCCCATGTGACGCTGCCGCGTTGAAAGTGAAGAGGGGTCCGCAACTTTATAGGGAAACCGGTGTCCAACCACAGGGAGAGATCCGTGAGGAGTATCGGGGACCACCCCGAACACTGAGGCGATTGGCAAGCGTAGCGGGTCTCCTGCATTTCTTCCTCTGCCTCCTGCAACGGCGCTGGTGCCCTTGGCTGTGCATCGATCGAACACTGCCTCGATGGGCATTTGTGTTTGAACTCTCAACCTCCCTCAGTTCAGAAGGATGGCAATGAAGACAATAGTTGGAAACTCCCGGCAAAATCTCCTTTGGTTCTGCGGCCTGGTGGCTGCCTGCTCGATGATTGTTCCCTCTGCAGGCGCGCAATCGACGGCTCCCCGCATCTCCGCCGAGATCACCAATGCAGCACAGTCAACCTTGAAGAACTCGCTGCACCCATTGGCGCAGGCGCAGTTCGACGCTGGCCGGATGCGTGCGGACACCCGGATCAACGGCATCAGCATGGTCTTCGCCCGTTCGGCGGCGCAGGAAGCGGATCTGCAGGCGTTGATCGCCGCGCAGCAGAACCGGGTTTCGCCGCTTTATCACCAGTGGCTTGACCCGGATGAATTCGCGGCGCGGTTCGGGATGGCCGCGGCGGATCTGAACAAGGTGGAGAACTGGCTGCAACAGCAGGGATTTGCGATCGATTCGGTGGCGCGCAGCAAAAACGTGATTCGCTTTTCCGGCGCCGTTCGCCAGGTGGAATCGACCTTCCAGACGGAGATGCATTTGTACAAGATCAACGGGGTGCAGCATTTTGCGCCTGCCACGGAGTTGAGCGTTCCGGCGGCGCTTGCGCCAACGGTTCTGAGCATCGGGAACCTGGACGATTTTCGTCCGAAATCTCATGTCGTGTTCGGCAAGAATGCGCGCGTGAAGCCCGCGTTTACATCGGCCCAGACGGGGGATGTATTTTTTGCACCGGGCGACATCGTCACGGTTTACGACATCAAGCCGGTGTACAACGCCGGTTACACGGGCACGGGGCAGTCCATCACGCTGGTGGGCCAGTCGGCAATTCAGGTCAGCGACATCGAGGCCTTTCAAAACGCCGCCGGGCTTACGGTGAAAGACCCCACTCAGTTTCTGGTGCCGAACTCGGGGACTTCCACGGTTGAGGCCGACGGGGATGAGGCTGAATCGGATATCGACCTGGAGTGGTCGGGCGCCATCGCTCCCGGCGCGACCATCAACTTTGTCTATGCCGGCAACAACCCCAACTACGGGGCCTTCGACGCGATCATTTACGCGATCGACGAAAAGATCGGCACCATCATCAGCAGCAGCTATGGCGAGTGCGAAGCAGCCCTTCCCCTCTCCACGCTGGGGTCGGGCCAACTCGTTGAGCCAACCCTGGAATCGGCCTTTGAACAGGGCATTGCACAAGGACAGACTTTTATGGCGGCGGCGGGCGACGACGGCTCGACCGACTGCTATGGCACGACGGGGCTGACCACGGCGCAACAGGAATTGCTGGCCGTTGATTACCCGGCCAGCAGCCAGTATGTGACGGGCATGGGCGGGACCGAGATCTCCTCAACCGCGGATAGCGGGGATTATCTGATCCCCGGGGATGGCTACTGGGCAACTGCCCCCACCTCTGACGTCATCAGTTCCGCGCTCCAACATATTCCGGAGGTTGCCTGGAACGACGACGCCCCGAATTGCGGCGAGGCGAATTGCCTGAGTGCGACCGGCGGCGGGGCCAGCACGCTCTATACCTCCAAGCCAAGCTGGCAGAAGGGCCCACCCGGGATTCCATCCGACGGCAAGCGCGATGTGCCGGATCTGGCTCTGTATGCCTCACCGAGTTTTCCCGGCTACCTTTACTGCACAAGCGACACCAGCACGTGGACCACCGCTCAACAGGGCAGTTGCGCTGTTGGATTCCGGGACTCAAACGCTGTATATCTGACCTTGGCCGGGGGCACCAGCTTTGACGGGCCCATCTTCTCAGGCATATTGGCGTTGATCAGCCAGAAGGCGGGCTATACCGCCGGACAGGGACTCGTCAATCCGACGCTCTACACCCTGGCTTCCAACAGCGCGACGTATGCTTCGGCGTTCCATGACATCACCACCGGCAACAACGATTGCCTGGCCGGCTCGGCGAATTGCAACGGCGATATCGGCTTTTCAGCCGGAACGGGATACGACCAGGTGACCGGGCTGGGATCGGTTGACGCGAGCAACCTGGCCAACGCGTGGCCTGCCAACACGGTCATCCCCCCGACTTTGATCGATACAACGACAACGATCGCGGCGTCGAACAGCGCTCCGGACGTGGGCGTTTCCGACAACTTCACCATCTCGGTTACAGCCAACACGGGCGCCGGAACTCCAACCGGCACGTTGACGCTGACAGTGGACACCAACGCACCGATCACGGAGGATCTGACCTCGAACGGCACCTACGTCTACCCCTATACCTTCACCACCGCGGGCTCGCACGTTATCCTGGCCGCGTACTCGGGCGACTCCACGTATGCAGCCTCCACCGGCAGCGTGACCGTGACTGTTCAGACAGCCAGCTCGGGCAAGGGAACCATCGCTCTTGCCGCCTCCCCGAGCACTCTGACGGTGAGCCAGGGCAACTCGGGGACCGAAACGATCTCGGTGACTCCCGGGGGCGGGTACACGGGCACGGTTGATGTGTCCTTCGATACGTCGAATGACAGCGCGCTGCAGAACCTGTGCTATGAATTCACCAACATGAACAGCGCCGGCGATGGACTGGTGTCAATCAGCGGGCCCGGCGCCGTGACGACGCAACTGATTCTGGACGCGAACGCTACCGATTGTGTGTCCGCGCAGATGCGGCCGGGCGGCAAGCAGCCGATGCATCGGTTGCACCCGGTGAACACGGCGAAGAACAATGGAGGGAATCCTCTGCCGTTGGGGGTTGCCTTTGCGGGGTTACTGCTGGCGGGCTTCCTGGGCCGCGGTTCGCGGAAGCTGCGCGGTCTGGCGGGGCTGATTCTTCTGGCGGCTGTGGGGCTGGCAGTGACGGCTTGCAACAACACCATTAACAACACCATCCCCAATCCGCCGACGGGAACCTATACCATTACGGTAAGCGCGGTAGACTCGGCGGGGTCAATTCAGGCAACGCCGGTTACGTTCACGTTCGTCATTAATTAAACGCGGTCCAACCGAGCCGGCGAGGGGCAGACATCTGAAAAAGATGTCTGCCCCTTGTTGCAGGGCCATGCCGTTTTCGCACGTGGGTTGAGGTTCGCGTCTTCCCAAGCCTCACGCCGCGGCGGGCGGGACCGTTGGCGCCCAGCTTCTTTGGCTGCGGAGGTAGGGAATTCAGGTTTTTTGGGCTCAGTCCGGGGGCGGGATATTATTGGCTCATGTCCATCCGGCCAGCCATAGGTCTTTTCGGGGCAATCGCGTTTGTCTTCGTGGCTGTGGGAGCGATCGAGCCGGAGGATGCGAAAACGGTTGCGCCGCCGAACCTGAGCCCGGCCGAGATAGTGGAACAGATCCAGCGCCATGACCAGGCGCGGACGGAAGGGCTGAAACAGTACAAGGCGCTGCGCCACTACAAGGTCGAGTACCGGGGATTTTCGGTCTTCATTACGGGCAAGATGGATGTGGAGGTCAACTACGACGCCGCGACCGGGAAGAGCTTTCGGATCGTGTCGCGGAGCGGGTCGAAGCTCCTTTGCGATAAGGTGCTGAAGCGTGCGGTGGAAAGCGAAAAGGAAGCGTCGCTGGACAAGGGGTCGTCGGCGCTGACGGAAACAAACTATCGGTTCAACCTGGCGGGGAACGAGAGCCTGGGAGGGCGGCCGGCTTACATTCTGGATGTGGAGCCGCTGACGGCGAGCAAGTTCCTGTATCGCGGCAAGATCTGGGTGGATGCGGCAGACTTTGCGGTGGTGAAGATGGAGACGGAGCCGGCGAAGAGTCCTTCGTTCTGGATTTCGCGGACACTGATTCAGTATTCGAGCGCAAAGACGGACGGTTTCTGGCTGCCGCAGCAGGTACGGAGCGAGACCAGGGTGCGGATCGGCGGAACGGCGGTGCTTACGATCGATTATGGAAGCTATCAGATCGTGCCGGACGGCAGGGATCGGAGATCGGGAGTCAGTGAATAAAGTATGGGGTTGGGGACTAGGGCAGGAGTTTACGGATGGTGAAAAGAGTGGCTCCGCGGACGAGCTTCTTCGTGCGGGATCGCAGACCGCGCGGGGCGGGGGTGGGCGCGGAGTTGATTTCGATGTGCTGCTGGAGGCAGGCGGCGCGGTAGTGGTCGAGAAGCTGGAGGGTGGCGGTCTTCCAGCCGTGCTGGGAGGCGTGGGCCCGGGCGGCCGCGCCGATGGATTCTCGCAGGGCCGGTGAGCGGAGCAGCTGCCGGATCTGGGCCAGAGCCTGGGTTTCGTCGTCAAAGAGATAGCCGCCAACGCCGTGCTGAATAAGCTCGGGGATCCCGCCGGCTCGGGCGGCAACCACGGGCAGTTCCGAGGCCATGGCTTCAAGGATAACGAGGCCCAGGGTCTCAGTGCGGGAAGGCATGACGAAGATGTCGCTGGAGGCATAGGCGCTGGCCAGTTCTTCCCCGTGCAGGAAGCCGGCCATGTGGACGGGCAGGCCGCGGAAATGGTGCTCAAGAGTTTTGTGGTGTGGTCCGTCGCCGACCAGGGCAAGACGGGCGTTGGACAGGGCTTGCAGGATGGGTTTGAGGCGCTCGATCTCCTTTTCGGCGGAGAGCCGGCCGACGTAGAGGAGGAGGGGACTTTGGGGATGGCCTTCGCTGAGGCGGGCGCGCATTTCAGAGGAACGGCGTGCAGGCTGGAAGCGATCAGTGTCGACGCCGCCAGGCCAGAGGGCGAGGCGTTCGATACCGTGTTGGCCGAGTTGCTCGACCATCGCCACCGAGGTGCAGAGATTGACGGTGGCGCGGTTGTGGCGCTTGCGGAGCAGCGGCCAGATGATGGGCTCGATGAATCCTAAGCCATAGTAATGAAGGTACTTGGGCAGATCGGTGTGGTAGCTGACGACCAGGGGCAGATGGAGAGCTCCGCCGTTCGTTCCGCCACCATAGTAGAGGGCGGCGATTCCGAGAAGGGTAGGATCGGCGGTGTGGATGAGGTCAGGCTGGAAATCGGCGATGGCCTGGCGCATGGAGGCGCGAGGCAGGGAAAGGCGGAGTTCGGGATAGAAGACGAACGAGTTGCCTTTCATGGCGACGATGCTGGACTGATGGAAGTGGTCGAAGCCGCCATCGGGGGCAAAGATGAGGACCTGGTGGCCGAGGCTCTCCAACTGGTTGACGGTCTGGCAGAGGGTGGTAACGATTCCGTCGACTTTGGGGATGAAGGTTTCAGTGAAAAGGGCGATGCGCATGGGCGGGGCCGTGCTCTGTTAATCAGATTGCAACAGAGCGTATCACGGCGAGGTGGGGGGATGGCCGGGGTATACGGGGCGCTCAGCGGTTGCCGATCAGCATGGTTGCATCAATCAATGTGCGGCAGGTCATTCCGGCGGCGAGTTTCCAGGTCGAGCCATCGCCGTAGGTGACGGAGTTCAGATCGATGGTCTTGACCGCGGACAGGCCAGGTGTCCAGAGGTCCGCGGAAACATCCTTGCCGGGGCCGGCGGCGAATGTGACGTCCAGGGTCCTGGCCGCATCGGAAGAATCATCCTGGTTGGATAGCGTCTGCGTAAGGCGGCCTTTGGCGGTGAGACCGTGCACTGTAACCTTGGCTGCGACGATCTGTCCGGAATCTGGATTGGTGAGGATCAGGTGAAGCAACTGAGCGACGCCTTTGGGTCGGGCATTTTTGACGGCTAACGTCTCTCCACCAGCCGCCTGCTGCGCATGTACCGAGACCGGGCAGACGCTGGTTCCCGCAGGCAAGCGGACGATGATGGTCTGGCTATGGCTGGCAGTTTGGGCGGCCAAAGCGATTGAACCGAACAGGAGGGCGAACGAAACCGCGGCGGCACGCTTCATGATGAATCTCCTTTCAAGGGCTTCCGGGGAGTTCATGGCTTTTTGACGCTGGTGCAGGCGCCCGGTAACAGGCTACTCCGGCTGCGGTCTCAAGGGCAGGGGAATCGCGTTTCGCTGGGGGCAGTTCCGGAGTGGGGTCCGGTTGACGGGGGCTGCGGCGGGAAGACGCAAGGCGGTGCCGAGCTGCGCCTGATCAAAGGCTTGTCGGGGCGCCTGCCTTAGGCGCTTTGCTGTGATACCGTGGCAATACGGCGTCCCTGAGCCGGCCGGGATTTGCGGTCCTGTGGAGAATGGCTGCGAATGGCCGGGAATCGGGGATGGCGCGCGAAACCAAAGAATGTCCCAACAGCCGGAATTGATATCGCCTTCGTTGCCCGCGAGCTTGGCTCCTCAGCCTGGGCCGGGGCTCGCATCCGACTCCAGGACTGGGGCTGGGGCTGAAGCTGCGGCAGGGCCTGGTTTGGGGGCATCGCAGGAAAAGCATGGGCCGCACAGGATACCGCGGTGGCTGGAGCGAGCCGAGCTGTTTTTGCGGGTGATGCTGCGAATGTACATCGGGCTGGCGGTCTGCTATGCACCGTGGTCAAAGATGTTTTGGGACCAGAACCCGATTTTCCTGCAGTTCCCCACGCTCTCGATCTATGCGGCCAACGGTGCGGTTCGGGGCCTTGTATCTGGGCTGGGGCTTTTGAATTTGTGGATTGCGTTTCACGAAGCGATCCGGCATCGGACGGATAAGGGATGAACGGCGAGGGAACAGGGAACAGGGAACCGGGATCAGTTCCGCCCGCGCTGGGCCAGGATCCAGCACCATCCGGCGGTGTGGCGGCGGTGCTTGAGCGGGCTCTGTTGGCGTATGAGAATCCCGGGTTTCTGAACAGCGCGGATGGCCGGCTGATCCGCATTGTGTCGGAGTATCTGGAGCCGCTGGCACGATTCCGGCGGGAGCAGATACAGGACACGGTGGTGTTTTTCGGGTCGGCGCGGTTTCGCGGGCGCGAGGAGGCCGACCATGCCCTGGAGTTGCTTGAGAACACCGGATCGAGCCGTCTGGCGCCGAGCCACGAGCAGCCGGCCAGCGCTCCGGAGATTGCGGCCGGCCAGGCGACAGAGTTGCAGAGGAAACGGGCGGTGGCGGCGGTGGAGATGGCGCGTTACTACGAGGACGCGCGGCGGCTCTCGCAACTGCTGACCCGCTGGGCCAAGGGGATTCCTTCGCGGCGGCACCGGTTTGTGGTCACGTCGGGGGGCGGGCCCGGGATTATGGAGGCGGCTAATCGCGGGGCTCACGAGGCGGGCGGCAAGACGATCGGATTGAATATCAGGCTGCCGTTCGAGCAGGCGCCGAATCCATACATTACTCCGGGCCTGAACTTCGAGTTCCACTACTTTTTCATGCGCAAGCTCTGGTTTGCCTACATGTCCAAGGCGCTGGTGGTGTTTCCGGGGGGATTTGGGACCCTGGACGAGATGTTCGAGATTCTGACACTGGCGCAGACGCAAAAACTGGCAAAGAAGATCACAGTGGTCGTCTATGGACAGGAATACTGGAGGAAGGTGTTCAATCTGGACGTGCTCGTGGACACGGGGGCGATTTCGCCCAAGGACATCGAGCTGTTTCAATTTGCGGATACGCCGGAACAGGCGTTCGGGCTGTTGCGGCAGGGGTTGACGAAGAACTACCTGGCTGTAGAGGCGGCAGAGGGGAAACTGGCCACGGCCGAGGTGGCGGCGGCAGCGAGCAGAGAACTGATGGCCGGGTGGACGCTGGAAGATTTTCTGGGTCCCGATCTGGCAAGGACCAGCAAATGAGGCGCGCGTTTCCAGCCTGAGGCTTTACTGAAGCTGCTTCGCCCATCCGGGCTCATCGGAGTTGTCGTCCGTGTCGTTCCCGTTCTCATCGATCGGATGGTCCCAGGAAGCCAGAGTTTTTCCGCTGGCTATATCCACCAGTACGCACTCACCCGACCACCCTCCATGGAGAGGACTATTGCGGTAGGCGATCTCGGCGCCGTTCTTCACGAAGGCAAAGCTCCAGATTGCCATGGATGGATGAACGCGCCGGATGATGTGGCCGGATTGCCACACGACCAATTCAAAAGAGATAGGGTAGGAGACGCAGCAGGAGGCCCACAGGTCGACCAGCCAGCCGATTGTTTTGCCGTCCGGAGCGACCTGGATTTTCTCGACGCCGTTCTGGCCCTTTTCTGGGGAAATGCCGTGGTCGCGGCCGTCAGCGGTGACAATATGGACGCGGCCATGGGTGTCGGCATACGCTCGCGTGACGGCGGCCTGGTACTCGGCCCATGCCAGGGAGGATGTTGCTGCCAGGCAGAGTCCTGCGATGAGTTTGCGCACACGGGGATATTAACTCCATTCAAGGAACTGCATGCAGCCCGGTTGATTCTGCTAGGCTTATATCAGGGCCAATTCCCTGACCAAGGCTCCGAACGAGGTCTCAGCAGCTTGAGGTTGGCACTGTTGCCCGCAGATCTTCGGCTTTTTTTTGGGAATTTTTCCTGTTTTTTTGCTGTGATTTTAGGTAACTTTCTTGATTCCTTGCACAATTGAAGGTGCATTCGCCGCATCTTAACTCTCCATTTATGAATGGGAGGGGATACTGGTTGCAGAAGTCCGGGAACCAACACGGAGAAGGAGCAGAAATGGCCAGTTCGACCATCTCGTATCTGTGGCGCGACCCCAACGCACCACGCGGATTCCGTTCAGGTGTTTCCCTGCACAGCCACACGAACCAGTCCACGGAGACGCTGGACTTTCTGGCCAATTTCGGCAACCAGTATCCAGTCATGCGGCCGCTGCTTTCGCGGATGGAGCGGCGGTCGGAGACCATCCACGGCCTGCGCGTGAACTATGCGGCGGCCTATTGGACGCCTCCGATGACGCCCAAGCTGGCGTTCGACCTGGAGCGCGGACAGATCGGGAAGCTGGACCTGGCGCCGATGGTTTCTATCACCGATCACGACAATATCAAAGCGCCGATGCTGCTGCGGATGGTTCCAAGCGCGCGTCAGATTCCGGTTTCAGTGGAATGGAGCGCTCCGTATGGGGTGCAGTCGTTCCACTTGGGGGTACACAACCTGCCCAGCGCCCGGGCGACGGAGTGGATGGCAACGCTGGCAGATTACACAGCGCACCCCAGCGACGCACGGCTGACCGGGATTCTGGCGGCGCTGAACGCCGAACCCAACGTGCTGGTGGTCTTCAATCACCCGATGTGGGACCTGTATCTGATAGGCAGGGAGAAGCACGGGTTCCTGGTGAACGAATTCCTGCAGAAGAACGGGGCGTATCTTCATGCGCTGGAGCTGAACGGACTGCGGCACTGGGCGGAGAACCGCGCGGCGCGGCAGTTGGCGGAGAAGTGGCACATGCTGCTGATCTCCGGCGGGGACCGTCACGGCGTGGAACCGAACGCCACCATCAACCTGACTAATGCGACCAGCTTTACGGAATTTGTGCACGAAATCCGGCGGGAGAAAAAGAGCAACATGCTCTTCATGCCGCAGTACGCGGAGCCGTGGAAGCACCGGATTCTGCAGTCGGCGATCGACGCGGTGCGCAACTATCCGGAGTTTCCGCAGGGTTCGCGGAACTGGGACCAGCGCGTATATCATCCCGACCTGAACGGCGTGGCGCGGCCGCTGAGCGAGCTTTGGCCGGAGGGAAGGGCGCCGAGGGCGATTCGCCTGGCGATCGGTGCCGTGCAACTGATGGGCAGGGGCCTGGTTTCAGGCGGCTTGCGCATGGCGTGGAGCGAGGCGCACCAGTTGCGGCTTGCACTGGGCGAGCACGACGGCTAAGCAAGAGGGAATCGCGTCTGGCAGAACGTGCGGACAGAGATTGCGGTCTGGGTTCCGAGCAAAGCGATGAGTGCACGCATGCCGCGGGTAGCGTACTTTCCCGATTCGTTTCACGAAGTGAACGGGGTTGCGCATACCAGCCGGCACTTTGAGGCGTTTGCGAGGCGGCGGAATCTGCCGTTTCTGTGCGTGCGAGCCGGCGACCGGACGCAGGCCATGCGGGAAGACGGCAACGTATGGACGCTGGAGCTTCCTCGGGGCTTTCTATCCTTTGCCCTGGAGAAGGACCTTCGCTACGACCCGGCGTTTCTGCGCCACGTCCCACTCATCGGCGAGGTTCTGGAGCGGTTCAAGCCGGATTTGATCCACATCACAGGCCCCAGTGAGGTGGGGATGCTGGGCGCTGGCCTCGCGTATGAAATGGGGCTGTCGCTGGCGGCAAGCTGGCACACCAATGTTCATGAGTATTTGGCGCGACGGTCGGACTGGCTTCTGAAGCTGTTGCCCAAGCGGCAATCAGATTCAACGGGACAGACGATTGAGGACCTGGCGATGGCGGTGGCGGCCAGCTTCTACTCGGTGGCGCAGGTGCTGTTTGCGCCCAATCCCGAGCTGTGCGCGCTGCTGGAGCGGACGACGGGGCGGACCTGCCACCTGATGCCGCGTGGCGTGGACGCGGAGCTGTTTCATCCCGACAAACGCAAGCGGGAGCCGGAAGATCGGGACCAGGTGCTGGGGTTCGTGGGGCGGTTGTCAGTCGAGAAGAATGTGGCTCTGCTGGCCCAGGTGCAGGAAGAGCTGGAAGCGATGGGACACAAGAGCTTCCGGTTTCTGATTGTGGGGCACGGCGGCGACCTAGACTGGCTGCGTGATCGGCTGTCGCGCGCGGAGTTTACCGGAGTGTTGAAGGGCGAAGCGCTTTCGACAGCCTACGCGAATATGGACCTGTTTGTGTTTCCGTCGCATACCGACACCTTTGGCAACGTCGTGCTGGAGGCGCTGGCCAGCGGAGTGCCGGCGATTGTGACGCCGGACGGTGGTCCGAAGACGATCGTGCGCAACGGCGAGACAGGGCGGATTGTGCCGGATGGGGAGTTTGCGGCAGCGGTGGCGGGAGTGCTGGGGAACCCGGAGAAACATGCTGAGATGCGGCTGGCCGCGCGAGAGTACGCGCTGACCATGAGCTGGGATACGGTGTTTGAAGGGGTCTACAAGGCGTATGAGGCGCTGGTGCCCGCGGTTAACGAAAGCCCCGTGGCCGGATAGCTCCGCGGCCGGATAGCTTCGCGGCCCGAGAAGGACCAAGGCCAACTCGCGCTTTTCACACCTTCCTGGAGACTATTTGATCTTGGCCACGCGGCCCCCGGTCGGGAACTTCTGGAACTGGAGAATGTCATGGCCCGGGACTACGCGATCCGGCGAGCCGGCTAACTGAATCATGCGCGACTGCTGGGCGATGTTGGCGGCATGATCAGCGTCGCTGAAGGTGGCGCTGGCCAGGTGAGCCGATAGATTGAGATAGAAATAGGCATTATCCGAAGCCAGCACGTAGGGCGGGCTTCCATCAACGCGGAGATATTGCGAGGCGTAGGTGTGGCGTGAGCCGGTGTAGGCGCGGATGCCGGGGAAGATTTCGACGTTATCGCCGTCGACCAGGTGGACGCGTCCCTCGGTGTTCAATTGCACCAGTTCCTTGACGTCTTCCGGATCGATGCCGCCGTGATTTCCGCCCGGCTGCCACGCTTCCATGGTGTAGTAGCGATACTCGTCCTTCTGGATCCACACTTGGGCTTTCGGGAAAAGATCAATACCGCCCATGTGGTCCCAATGTGCGTGGCTGATGACAATGTCGGTGACTTCGCCGGGCTCGACGCCGGCAGTCTTCACGGCTTCGTCGGGGCGCAGATAATCGCGCATCGGAAAATCCTTGAGAAACGTGTCGCGATGAAAACCGCTGTCGAAGAGAATAGTGTGGCCTCCGCCGCGTATCAGCCAGACGACCATGGCGATGTCGACTTTCTCATCTTTGGGGCCGCCGACAACAAGCTCGGAGACGGGCACGCCGGGAGAGGTGGCGTAGCGGATGGCCTGAATCGAATACTCGGGCGTGGACGGCGCCCAAAGGAAAGCAGCCAAGATCGCAGTAAACAAGAACCGTGTCATGAAGGCCTTCATTTGTTGCTCAGGCGAATGGTCAGCCGGGCTTACGCTCTAACGGCGATCTCGCCGATGGCAGTTACCAGCTTGTCGAGGTCGGGAAGGGTTGTGTAGACGTGGGGAGTTACACGGACGCAACTGATGTTTTCCCAGACGATGCCGACGGTGTGGATCTTGTAACGATCGAAGAGGGCGCTGGCAAACTGGCCGGGAGTCATGCCGTCGATGCTTACGCCGCAGATGGCGCAGGAGTAATTCAGATTCAAGGAAGTGTGCAACCTGACTTTGGGAATTTGCTGAACGCGGATGGCCCAGTAGTTCTTGAGGTAGCCGATGCGCTGCTCCTTGCGCTTGCTGCCGATGCCTTCATGGAAGTTGATCGCTTCTCCAATGCCCTGTTCGAGGGGGAAGCTGCGCGTGCCCAGGGTTTCAAACTTGCGGATGTCGGCGCTGTGGGGCTGTGAATTGCAGGTGAGCGGCCAGAGCTTCTCGATCTTATCGGCTTTGACCCACATCATGCCGGTTCCAATAGGTGCAGACAGGAACTTGTGCAGGCTCGTTCCGAAGTAATCGCAGTGCAGGTCGGGAACTTTGAAGTCGAGCAGGCCGAAGGAGTGGGCGCCGTCGGCAATGACTTCAATGTTATGGGAGTGGGCCATGTCGGAGATCTTTTGGACGGGCATGGTCTGGCCGACCCAGTTCACCATGTGGGTGACATGAACCAGGCGCGTGCGGGGAGTTATGGCTTCTTCATAGGCTTTGACGATCTGCGCGTCGTCTTCAATGGGAAAGTCGAAGCTGATCTGCTTGTAGACGATGCCGTCGCGCTCGGCTCGCTGGCGGTAGGCCTGGATCATGTTGGGGTAATCTTGCCTGGTGCCGATAACTTCGTCGCCGGCTTTCAAGGGAAGGCCGTAGATGATGGTGTTGAGAGCCTCGGTGGAGTTGCGGTCGATGGCGATCTCGCCGGGTTGCGCGCTGGCAAGGCGGGCGAGTTTTTCGCGCAGGGGCTCGCGGCCCTGGTCGAGTATCTGCCACATGTAATAGGAAGGGCCTTCGTTGGCGAGCTGGTTAAAACGCTCGACGGCCTGCTGGACGACGATGGGCGATGGGGAGACGCCGCCGTTGTTGAGGTTGATGATGTCGGGGTTCACGGAGTAAGAGCGCTGAATGACGGCCCAGAAGTCTTCATTCTGGGCGACCTCGGCAGGGCCGAGATGGGCGACGGCGCGGGAGGCGGCGCTGAAGTCGGCGGCGTGGGCCTGGTTGAAGAGGCTGTTCACCGAGAATGCGCCGGCCAGGGTTGCTGCGTTTCGGAGGAAGGTGCGACGGTCGCTGGGAATCATACAGAGCACTGTAGGCGCTTGTACGGAGGGTATTCAACGGAAAAATGTGGGGAGGCGCAGCCCTGTGTGCAAATCGAGGGCGAAGTGGATTTCCCTGTCGGTGAGGATGTCCCATCCGAGGCCGTGGAGGACGCCGGGTTCGATGGAGGTGACGGTTATGCCTTCGGAAGAAAGGCGCTCGGACTGCCAGGCCTGACCGCTCGGGCCCCAGGCAAGGATCGCGTGGTGGCCGACGAAAAGAAGCAGGTCTTCGGCGGGGAGGGGCCGGACTTCGAGCACCGGGCGGAAGGGGACCATGGTGAAGCGGTCGGGGGCGGTGGTGTCGATTAAATAGGCATAGCCGCCAGGAACGGCGCAGATTTCTTCGGGGTTTGGAGTGGACCAGAGGCCGGTGGGGACGGCGGGATCGCGGAAGCCGAGGGCGCAGGTAGCCAGGAAGGGTTGCTCGTTCTGGTTGGGGCGGATGAGGACTTCGAGGGCTCCGCGCTCGACTTCTTCAGCTTGACGGGGATAGACGAAGTGGCGAGTGGGCAGGATGAGGGGGCGCACGGGGAGGACTTCGGCCTGCCAGTAGTGGGGGAAGCTGAAGTTCACAGTGGATGCGGGGATCGGGGTGCTCACGGGAGGGCCTTGTAGCGCAAAATCCAGTCCTCCTGCTCCTCGGTGTCGGGAACGGAAAGGCCGCGAGCGGCTTGAATGGCGGACAGGGCTGCCCTGGGAGTCCAGCCGAGGTGGATCAGCGCACAGGCCGCTGTGATGGTGGCGCGGCCAATGCTCCCGCGGCAATGGACGCCGATATGCTCGCCGGCGCGGAGGCGATCTGCCAGCCCGGCTACAAATTCCCGGAAGGCGGCCGTGTTGGGCGGGGTATGGACATCGGGAATGGGGTAGGAGAGGAATCGCAACCCGATCTTCTCTGCCACGGGACCCTCATCACCAAGAGCAAGCAGGTCGGCCTCATCTTTTTCCAGGAGCGAAACCAGGGTTTCGACGCAATCGCGCTTCATTCTGAGGAGATCGTCCTCGAGCCAGTCACCGCCACGCGGCTTGAGCACAATCGCCAGCGGCGCGGGTGGATTGCCTTTGATCCAGAAGACGTCAGTCATGGCGGTCAGACTCCGACGAATTGCTCCAGGCGGTCACGGACGCCGGGGATGGGGAGGCCGAGGGCGGCGCCGTCTTCGATGAGGGGGAGGAGCTTGTCGAATTCGGGGCCGGAGTGGGAACCGGTGATGGCGATGCGGGCCGGTTGGAAGAGCTCCTTGCCCTCGACGCCGGCAGCGTTCTTGATTTCGTTCATCCAGGCCTTGAAGTCTTCAAGGGTTACGTAATGACTGTGTGTGCGAACGCGGCCGGCGAGCTCGCTGAGGACGGTTCGGGCTGAGTCAGCGTTGAGGATGGCGGCATTCTCCCGGTTGAGCCGTGCGGCGCTGGGGTCGAAGCCAAAGATGAAGTCGGATCGGACAGGGAACTGGTCGAGGTGATCGACGGCGGGGAGAAAGATGGCGAGGAGACGGGCGAACCAGGCTTTTCTGAGGTTGATCAGCTCGATGGATGGGACGTCCAGATGAATGGGAGGGTCCTGCTGCGCCAAGAAAGTCAGCATCTCTGCGGTATACAGTTCCGACGAAGACCAGAGGGGAAAAATATCCGGGCGGTGCAGGCAAAACTGCCGCTCGGCCAGCTTCGCGATGCGCTCAGGGTCGGCTTGCTTGATGTAGCGGCGGTTGAGCCATTTCAGCTTGTCGAAGTCGAAGATGGCGGGCGAGGCGGTGACGCGCTCCAGGGAGAAGGCGCGGGTGAGTTCGCAAAGCGTAAAGGTTTCGGTCTTGCCGTCTTCAGCGCCCCAGCCGAGGAGAG
>DASWZM010000385.1:0-6283 GCA_036404455.1 Occallatibacter sp.
CGGCCACCTGCATCAGCCGGCCGGGCGAGGCGAACGGCAGGGGGCGTATGAGGACGGCATTGACGACGCTGAAGATAGCGGTGTTGGCTCCGATGGCCAGGGCCATCGTCAGCACCGTAGCGGTGGTGAAGATAGGGGACCTTCGCAGCGTGCGGACAGCATATCGCAAGTCGGCGAGCAACATGGGTTAAAGACGCACAGCTCGGCTGAATGGTACCGTCGGCCGGTCCCGACCCCATATGGCCGGCCATCGCAGACGTTAGGATCGTCTTGCATGGTACGGAAGTACCAAAACACCGTTCAACTCCGTCACGGCGTTTCCGATATATTACTAACGCGATACAAACGTGCAATACCCGTTCAGCTCCCACAAAGCCGGCTTGAACGCCTGAAATCTGCGGCAGCTTGCGTTGGGTGGGGCGGTTGACCGGCCAATCCTTTGAGTCTGCACAACCCAATAGTAATTGTGACGAAGCTGGTTTGAGTCTGGCCAATGTTCCGAGCGTGGGGCTGGCCGCCGCTGGCGCAAAGCTGTATTCTTTTTTCGTTCGAAACTGAGCTTACCGGGAGGGTGAAGGCCCGGCCAGCAGATCGAAACTTTAGCAGGGAACGGTCAGCGGCGGGCCTTCACGCCAGCCGTGATTCTTTTTATCGCACTGCCAGAGGCAAAAGACAACATCGACCCGGGGTGATCCCGTTAGATCTCCTCCCGAGACGGTGCCCCCTTTGCCAGGAAGACACGATCATCGGCCATGGGCGGCGGCTCCGCCCAGCGCACGATGACCGGCACGACAGCATTTCGGTGCGACGCGGAATCTGTCCTCCCTGCAGGAAGACATTCACTATCTTGCCCGATTGGCTCGCGCCGGCTGCGCCTTTCACGTTGCGTTGCCGACAACAGGCCTGTGAGAGCATCGCCGCAGGTGCTTCCGTGGAACAAGCGGCGCCGAACTGCCAAGACCCGTCGCGCTCGCCCGACCCGTCCACCCTTCGCCGATGGGCGCAGCGTCGACTGATGAGCGTGAGGTGCTGGATGACGGCCGGAGTTTACGGGATCTACTTTTTGCTGTCACCCACCATCGTTGCCTGGGATCTCGGCGCGGTCTGCCGTATTCTGCCCATCGAGGCAACAAGTCCGTGAATCGAACCGCGCTCGATGAACTGAAACAGCAGATTCCCTTGCTGGACTATCTGCAAGCACACCATTGGCAACAGGCCCGGCCTATCGGCTTCGGCCGCCTGCTGGGGCTGTGTCCGCTGCACGCCGACCGCAGCCCCAGCTTTCTGGTCGACCCCCACAAGAATTTGTTCCACTGCTACGGCTGCCGGCGCGGCGGCGACGTCATTCGCTTCGCCGAGCTCTATCACCAGGTGGAATTTCCCCAGGCGGTAGCGCTCTTGCGGGAATGGTGCGGCACGGCCCCGTTGTTGCATCGGGCCATGGAGTACTATCGCATGCAGCTGCACCGCCACAGCGAGGCGGTTGCCTATCTCGGCCGACGTGGGCTCCGCTCCCCGGAACTGATCGAGCACATGCGCATCGGCTATGCCCCCGGCAGTTGCCTGCGCGGCTGGTTGACGCAGTTGGGCTACCCGTTGCCCGCCTTGCGCCAAGCCGGCTTGGTCAACGCCGCCGGCTACGATGCTTACCTGCGCCGCATCGTGTTTCCGCTGGAAGGCAATCTCTACGGCCGCAGTCTCTCGCCTTCGGCCCCGCCCCATCGCTTCCTGCCCGGCTCCAAGGGCGGCTTGTACGGCTGGGAGCAAGTCCGGCGATCCGCGGATGTGATTCTCGTCGAGGGCCTGTTCGACTACGCTGTGCTGTGGCAAGCCGGCTTTCACAACGTGACCTGCTCGTTGGGAACCCATCTCAATGCACGCCAGTTTCAGCAAATCTGCGATGTCCTCCGGACCGTTTACGTGGCCTTCGATTGCGACGCCAACGGCAGCGGCCAGCAGGCTTCCCGCCAACTGGTGCAACGCCTGCACTGCGCCGCCATCGAGGCGTACACGGTGGCATTGCCACCCGGTCACGATCCCAATAGCTATTTCGCCGCCGGCGCCACCGGGGCCGATTTTGCCGCTTGTCTCGAAGCGGCACACTGCTCATGAATCTTTCCCTGCTCCACCAACCTTTCGCGGCCGCCAGCGCCTCCCCCTATCGCCTGCTCGATGCCCGCGGGGAGGAGGTCGCCTGGGCCAACGCTTTTCTCGATGCCCAGCGCGTCCGGCAATTATCCCCGCGCTCGCTCCGCGCCTACGCCTACGATCTGCTCCACTTCGCCCGCTGGCTCGCACTAGCACCCCAGCCTCTGTCGGATATCACCGAGTCCACCCTGCTCGCATACGTCCGCCATCAACTCGATCGCGAACCCAAGCCTGCGCCCACAACCGTGAATCATCGTCTGGGTGTGGTGCGCTGCTGCTATCGTTTCCACTATGGCCGCGAGATTCCCGCCGGCCAGTCTCACTTCCAACGCACCTACACCAAGCGATCTCCGCTCGGTTATGGCCGGCCGCGCCGCGCCGTAGCCCTGGGCCTCCGTTTACGTCAGCCCAAGCGCGTCATGGTGCCGCTGTCGGCGGAGGATGTCGCCAGATTCTGGCACAGCTTCCGCACTTTTCGCGATCTCGCCCTGGTGGGACTGATGTTGCTCGACGGGTTGCGTTCCTGCGAGGTACTGGCGCTTCAACTTGACGATCTCCAACTGCCCGATGCGCAGATGCGGGTCCTTGGTAAAGGAAATAAAACGCGCGTTCTCCCCCTGCCGCCGGAGATCCGGGAGGTCCTTGAAAAATATCTGCGGCTGGAAAGGCCGTCTACCAACTCCGGCTCCTTGTTCGTTTCCCTGAAGGGCCGCCAGCGTGGGCATGCCATGACTCCCGCCGGGCTCCGCTCGCTATTCCGCCATCACCGCAGGCGCAGCCAGGTTCCCTTGGCCAACGCCCATCGGTTCCGCCATACCTTTGGCGCGGACATGGTGCGTGCCGGCATCTCGTTGCCGGCCCTGCAACATCTCATGGGGCATGCCCAGATTCACACCACCATGCTCTACGTCCAACTCGCACCCCAGGACGTGTGGCGCCAATACGCTTGCGCCGTCGAGAAGCGCACGCGTTTGGGATCCGCACAGGTCTTATGAGCCAGTCCAAAGGCACCCTCGAATTCCTCTTCGCAGCACACATCCGGACGCTGGCCCTGACTCTCCGCCGCGATACCGTCACCAACTATCGATGTGTGGCCCGCCGATTCCTCGGCTATCTGCAAACCTCCTTTCCGCAAGTCCGCCGGCCTGCGCAACTGCGCCGCGATCCCCATCTGCTCGGCTGGTTCCGCTGGCTGTGCGAACAAGATCCGCCCCTAGGCAATAAAACCCGCGGAGACTATCTGCTGGGCCTTCGCCGCTTGTTCGACGATCTGGCAGCCAATGGCCACTCCATCCAACCGGACCTGATCCGCCGCGAGGACTTCCCGCCACGGCCCCAGTATCTGCCCAGACCGCTGCCTCCACCCGACGATCGGCTGCTCCGAGACGAACTGCGCCGCACTGACGACTTGCCCTCCAATGCGCTCCTGCTCACTCGTGCCACCGGAATCCGCATCGGCGAGTGCATCGATCTGGCGCTCGGCTGTCTTCGACAGATCGCACCGGACCAGTGGGCGCTGCATGTCCCTCTCGGCAAGTTGCGCACCGAACGTCTGGTGCCGGCCGATGAGGACATTCGACGAATCGTGGCCCGCATTCTGGCTTTGCGCTCTCTGGCGCCTCCCGCCTCCCTGGCAAAATCCGAGGCTTTCCTGCTGCCCCGTCGCGGCGGCCATTACGCTTTGTACCAGTCCCTACTCTGGGCCTTGGCGGACGCCGCCAAACGAGCCGGCTGCTCTTGTGTTGTGACCCCGCACCAGCTCAGGCACACCTTCGCCTCGGAGATGGTCCGTCTCGGTGTCAGCCTTCCCGCTCTCATGCAGTTGCTCGGCCACAAAGACATCCGCATGACCTTGCGCTATGTGCAGGTCACCCAGCAGGACTTACAACGTGAGTTCCACACCGCCCGCCAGCATGCCGCTCAGCCGCATCGGGTACCCGTACTGGTCGTTCCCAACTGCGCCACGAGCGCCGATCCCCCTGGCATCCGCCAGGCAATCGATGCCACGCGTCACCTCCTAGAAATGTACCGGCGCGGACTCCCTGACCACAAGACCCGGCGCCGACTCCAACGCTTAGACCAGCGACTCCTGGAGATCGCCCTCCAACTGGATCGCATCGTCACAGCCGAAAAATGACGAAAGATTGGCCGGTCAAGGGGCGGTTGACCCCCAGGTCCGCAGCCGACGCCCCCGTCGGCCTGTTCGGTAATGGAGAATTTGTACCCTTGGCGTAGAGCGGGTCCAGGGGGACCCGCTCAGACCAGGGGGGTCCGCCCCACAAAAGTGAAATCTTAGACCTGGAAGCTGGAAACTAAGCCTTACGGCAGGCATAGTGCGACAACCCCGTGCACTTAGCGTCGGACGGCAGTAAGTTCGGGCGACCAGGAGGTCTCTGCGAAGCGATTTCCCCTCGATGCGGCTGCCAATTCGCCGGCTGGCGATCCCAAGCCCACCGTTTCGTTCGCTCTGTCACGCTTCGCGCGCAGCCGCGCCGATGCGGATTCATTCATGTCTTGACATTCGGCGTTTTTCGATTTACATATAAGAGGTCCGAAACTCCTAAGAATTGCCGATAACGGAATAGGGCGGAGGCTCAAGAGTGGACCACCAGCCTCCAGCGGCGCTCGCCTGGCGTCGCTATCGAGTCCCCGAGTGGGTCTGAGAAGCAGCTGACAGGGTGCGAGGAGCGCCCGGAATCGGGGCCATATGTTTGTTGACGAAATCGAACGGCCTTTCGACTCCATCGAGAGCGCCCATGACTACATGGACATCCTGGCCACCACAATCCTGGAGGTCAAAGGGGAATTGCAACGCGACCGGGAAATAGCCCTGCGCGATGGCGAGCAACGCCGCGCGCAGGCCATCGACCTGGCAATCTTCAAGCTGAAAACGTTGAACTGTTACGTATTTAAGAGCCGGCGTGCGCTGAATGACCTTCGAATTCTTCGGAGGCTGATTCTAAACGAGCGTTTGTCCGTGGAAAGCGTCATCGCGACGATGTAAGCCGTTCGCTGATCGCCGAGCTCACAATCTGCTACTTCTGCGGAAGCGAGGTTTGTGGGCCGTGCAAGAGAGTATTGACTCCATCGCGGGAGCCTGGTTCTGGCTCATCCGCGGGAGGGATCTGTTTCTCTTCCTCCACCTTTTAGGACTAGCCTGTTTTGGCTATATTGTGGCGCGGCGACTGGCGCCGTTGCTGCGCGCACAACGCGATTTCCGGTTCGACCGGTCACTGGCGCGGCTCGGTAAAGTTCTGCGCTTCTGGCTGGCACAATGGCGCCATCCGCGGTACCGCTTCGCGGGTACCATTCACATCCTGATTTTTGCCGGTTTTCTAATCCTGGCGAGCCGCGCATTCGCGGTTCTCGCGATGGGAATCTCCGACCGCTTCGCCGGCGAATCCGGCGGCCTCTACGCCGCGATCCGCGATTACGCCTCCACGGTGGTCTTCCTTTGCATGGGGATAGCCATTGTGCGCCGTCTGGCCTTCGCCCCGGCGCGCTACGGCCGCCGCTCCGCCGATGCCATTTTCCTGCTCGCGTTGATCGCGATTCTGATGGCCGCGGACGGCGCTTTCGAAGGAAGCCAGGCCGCTTTTCACGCGCGCCAGGGCACCACGGCAATGCTGTTTCCACCCCTATCGCTTCCCTGGGTTTTTGAGCTGCTTTTCTCCTCCGCCACGCTGACGGCGCTGGTCAACCTCCACCACGGCGCCTATCTCGCTCACGAAGTCACCTTCTTCTTCCTACTCTGCTACCGGCCGTTCGGTATTCAGTTCCACGTCGAAACGTCTCTATTTGCGATTTACTTTTCGAAGCTGGACCGCGGAACGGTGAAGCCGGTACGCTGGGGCGTCGCGGACGAGCAACTGGACGCTGTGCCGTCCTTCGGCGTCAAGAAGATCGAAGACTTCACCTGGAAGCACCTTCTGGATTTCTACTCCTGCGCGGACTGCGGGCGGTGCGCGGACCAGTGCCCGGCGAACGCCGTCGGCAGGCCGCTGTCGCCGCGGGCCCTCTCGATTAAGACCAGAGATTACCTGTTCCGGCATTACCCGGTGTTTGGCTCGTCCAAGGACGGCGTGCCCTTGGCTGGCGGGCTCTACTCCGAGGACGAAATCTGGTCTTGCACCAC
>DASWZM010000386.1:0-1561 GCA_036404455.1 Occallatibacter sp.
GATCCGCCCTGGCGCTCCACGCGGCCGTAGACAGAAACTGACGCCCTTCACCAAGAATGCGGAAGAACCGGTTTTGACGGATCGCTGAGGGGAAATCTCGCCGAACCAGGCGAAAGATGTGTGTCTCCCCAACGATTGCCGTTTAAGAAGGGGGAACGGCATGCGTTCCAGTTCCAACCGGGGGAATCTGGGAATCCAGGCGGTAAGCCGAAGGTCCATCAGCGCATGAACGCCGAATATGATGCCCTGTTGGCGGGGATCGTTCCCGATGAACTCGCCCTAGCGCTCGGCGTTCCGTCGGACAGCACCTGGGCACAAGCGATAGCGCTGGGAGTGGCTTGGCGCGCCGCTGCCGGCGACTATAACGCGGCCCGTGAGATGCGCGAAGCTACGGAAGGCAAGGCGACGGAGCGGCACCAAATCACGGCCGAGAATGGACAACCGCTGCAGCCACCTGCGTTGCACGTACATTTTACCAAACCCGAAGGTGAGGCGGCGCCGGTAAAAAGAAGGCTTCTCACCGATTTGAGTACGGAGTCCGAGGCCTGAGAGCGCGCCCGCTTACCGCATGAAATCCGGGGCGCTTGACGATCCACAGCCCCTTGGTTGCGCCCTCCGGACGGGTTCGGGGATTGACTTGCCCGATCCAGCCCACTTACAATTCGCTACCCGCCATCACGCTCCCTTCCCGCGGAGGAGGTTCGCATGCTCTCCCCAAGACTCCCGATCCTTGGCGTTGCCTTTGCGGTGCTCGTCGTCTTCGTCGGCCCGGCTTTGTCGCAGGAGCAGGAAACGCCGCGTCGAACGGCGCCACGCATCCAGATCCCCTTTCAGCCAAGCGCCCGCATCGCGCCCGAGGTCGACCTTCGACCGGAGATCGAGAAGTTCGGACTGGCCGTCCGGGACCAGGGCAACCGCGGGACATGCTCGGTCTTTGCCACCACCTTCCTGATCGAGTATCAGACCGCCCGCACGAAAAGGGTGAGGGACCTCGATCTCTCGGAAGAGTATCTCAACTGGGGGAAGAACCGTGCCAACAAGACCGACTCCGACGGCGGGAAGTTCACCGACATCATCCGCGGCTACCAGAAATTAGGCATGGTGCCCATCCAGGACATGCCCAATCTGCCGTCGTTCCATCCCAAGCACCCCGATACGCCCAGGAAGTCGGTGATCGCCTCGGGCAAGAAGTTCGGGCGGTTTCCGTTCACCTTCATCAAGGAATGGGATAATCGCAGGGGCATGTCGGAAAATGAGCTGGAGGCCACCAAGGCTGCGCTGAGGGCCGGTCACCCGGTGGCAACGGGCATCTGGTGGCTTGAAAAGTTCGAGACCGTGACCGTCGAGCAGGTGCCCCTCCTGAAGGAATATCCGCGGAAGGATAACAACAACCGCGATGCGTCGAAGAACCCCATGTTCGACGGTCACTCGATCGACCTCGTCGGGTTCCACGAGGGCAAGGAGTTTCCGGGCGGCGGTTACTTCATCTTCCGTAATAGCTTTGGCCCGGGCTTCGGCCACCGCGGCTACGGTTTCGTGTCGTTCAAGTACATCCGCGACT
>DASWZM010000387.1:0-19407 GCA_036404455.1 Occallatibacter sp.
CATTCCCCGGTGCGGTGGCCAACTGGCCGGGTATTTTCTCCCTTATGAAGGCACAAACGATGTGGCCTGGGGGTTGATCGCATTCGATGGCCTCGCATCGTACGAATCCTACCGGGCTCGCCTCAAGTCGGATCCTGAAGCAAGGGAAAACTTCGCCATGGCCCAGGCCAAACGTCTAATCCTTCGTGAAGAGAGAAATTTTGTGGAGGTCGTCGATGGAACCTTCGGCATTCCCGCAACACCCGGCGGAAAGCATTGACGGTCGCATTTTGTCGCGCGCGGAAAAGGGAAGAGTCTTTCGTGCGCTCCACCAGCGCGATGGCGCATTCATCGTTCCCAACCCGTGGGATATTGGCACCGCGCGTCTCCTGGCGCACCTCGGCTTTGAGGCGCTCGCCACCACCAGCGCCGGCTACGCCGCCTCGGTGGGGCAGCGGGACTACGCGATCGATCGCGACGAAATGATGGCCCACATCGCCGCCATCGCGACAGCCACTCTTCTGCCTGTCAGCGCCGATCTTGAAAATGGATTTGGAGACGCTCCTGAAATCGCTGCGGAAACCATCGGCCTCGCGGCCGCCGCGGGGGTCGTCGGCGGCTCAATCGAAGATTCCACAGGCAGGCCGGACCACCCGGTCTACGAACTCGAACATGCGGTGGAGCGCATTCGTGCAGCCGCCGAAATGGCGCGTGCTCTCACCTTTGATTTCACGCTGACGGCGCGGGCGGAAAACTACGTGGCCGGCCGCCCTGACCTCAAAGACACGATCCGGCGCCTGCAGGCCTATCAGGAGGCGGGCGCCGATGTCCTTTATGCGCCGGGCCTCGCCGCCAGGGAAGACATTGCCGCTGTGGTCGGCTCCGTCGATCGTCCTGTCAATGTTCTCGTGGGATTGCCAGGCCTTGAGATGAGCCGGGCCGAACTTGCGGCGATTGGCGTAAAGCGCATCAGCATCGGCAGCGGACTCGCCCGCGCCTCCTTCAGTGCCTTTCTCCGCGCCGCAAGCGAGATGCGCGACCACGGCGCCTTCACTTTTGCTCGGAACACACTCACCCTTCGCGAAATCGGAGCCATGTTCCCGGAATGACTCGCCGCGCTGGCTGTTGAGGATGGCCATGAAGAAGATTGGGATCGTGGGCGGTGTCGCGTGGCCATCCACGGTGGATTACTACTCCGGAATCTGCCGCAAATCCGAGCAGTGGCACTTGGCCCGGCAATTGCCCGGCATACCCTCCACACCGGAGATGAGCATCGAATCCCTTGACCTGAGCAAGGCGTTTGCCTGGCTCGGCACCGATGGCGATGAAGATTCCTGGTCGCAATTTGATAACTACCATCGAGCGGCCCTCCAGCGGCTTCAAGCAAGTGGAGTCGATTTTGCCCTCATCGCCAGCAACACTCCGCATCATCGATTCGAGTCCATCGTCCGCGGCATAAGCATTCCGGTTA
Organism: Occallatibacter sp.; assembly: GCA_036404455.1. GTDB lineage: Bacteria > Acidobacteriota > Terriglobia > Terriglobales > Acidobacteriaceae > Telmatobacter. Next base: position 1,451 of record DASWZM010000387.1, read on the forward strand.
TCGGCATCTTCGACGAAGCCGCCAAAGAGAGCGCGCGCATCGGAGCAACCGGCGTCCTGATCCTCGGCACCGCCCTCACCATGAGTTCGGCGGTATTTCGCGACAAGTTTGCCCGCTATGGAATTGCGGCAGCCGGCCCGGGCGGCGAAGCAGCCAGAAGCATGACCGCCGCATTGATTCAGGATTTGCAGCAAGGCAAGCTGGACGGCGCCGGCCGGCGAGTGGATGAGATCGCACGAATCTCCTTCGCGGATCGCTTCAAGGCGAAACCCCTCGTGTGTCTGGCGTGCACCGAGTTGCCGCTTGCATTTCCAGAGCACAAGATGCTGCCCACTTTCGAGTGCGGCGGCATCGTATATCTCAATACCACCGCCATCCACATCGACGCGGCATTCGACTTCGCAGTCGATCGATGAAATGTTGCGCTACTGAAGCCAAAGCCGCTCCGCCGTGGCGCGGGCCCCATCCCTCTCTGAGCTTCCTCAGAACTCGATCCTTGCCTGAAACGCGATCATGCGCGGCGAACTGTCTCCACCCAGGCCAACCCCCAGCAACCCGGTAGGCGGCGAGACGGTGCCTTCCAGCGTCCCGAATTTCGCCGGAATATACACCCCCGGCACTCCGGCTTCTACATTGCTGGGCAATGAGAAATTCGCATGGTTGAAGGCATTGAAAAACTGCGTGTCGAATCGCAGGGAGGCCTTCTCCGAAAGCGGAAATCTTTTGGACAGGTAGATGTCCGAATTCGTGAAGTGCGGTCCGCGCACCCTATTGCGCCCCCCGTCTCCGAACTGGCAACTCGCAACGGAATCGCCTCCCGTGCAAGCGCCCGTCGCCGGATCGACCACGGAAACAAAAGCCTCCGGATTCAACCACTGTCTTGTTCCCGCCTCGGTCACGCCTGGGTACGCGGCCTTCCGGTAGAGCGGCACGCCCGGAACCCTGCGGGCAAACTGCGGTCCGCTGCTTTGAAAAACGCCGTTGCCGTTGGCCGTATACGGCTGGCTGAGCACAGTGAACGGTAGTCCCGTATGGAAGAACGCCGTCTCAGAGAACGACCAGCCGCTCAAAACCGCCCGGAGCGCCGCATGAGGCGAAGAAAAAGGAATCTGGTAGATCCCGAACGCTGAAATGTTGTGGCGCACATCGTAGTCGCAGTTTCCGTACTGCCTGCTCAACTCACCCGCCACCGGGGCCAGAATTCCCTGCGTGGAAAACGACAGCAGTCCTCCATTCGACACCTCGTCCAGGCAATGACTGAACGTGTAGTTTCCCCGCAAAGTCAAACTTCCGAGCTGCTCGTTGATGCTGGCCTGCAATCCGGAATAACTGCTGTTCCCGTTGCTCTCAAACTCGTTCACGCTGCCGAATCGTTGATCCAGCGGCCTCTGGTAGGGATAAGGAGCAAAGCATCCGGCGCAAACCGTCTGGTAACCGTTCAACTCCACTTGATAGGGCTCATGCACGCCGCGCGTTCCTACGTAATCCATGCGCACCGCGCCGCGCTGGCCCGCCTGCTGTTCGATCCCGAAGTTATATTGGTAGTAATAGGGCGTCTTCAGCGTGCCGCTGGAGAAGGTGTTCATGCTCACCGCCAGCGGGCAGGTCGGAGCGCCTGCGGCAATGCCGGCGCAGGGCGCCGCACCCGCGCCAAAGACCCTCTGAAAGCTCTGCTCGGCATCGAATGTTGCATCCGCCGCGCTGCCCGTTACGCTCGGCGCAATCCCAACTCCGCCCACCTGCCCGCCGAGGCCGCCCACAAACGTTGGCGCGTAGGGAGCATTCGTAGCGGCAAGGTCGGCTATCTGAGCTGGGATAATGTCGTTGAAGACGCCGAACCCGGTGTGCAGCATGGCCCCGTGAGTTACCTGGTACGCCGCCGAAACGCGCGGCTGCCACACCAGCGGCGGCGTAGCCGGAAAAAGCCCGCGAACCCTGGTCTCGATAACTTGATCGAGCGGCTGGCTTATGTCGTGCGCCAGATCAAGAAACGACCCCGCCGGGCGCGCAAACAGCCGTTGCTGATTCACGGGGTTGGTATTCCACGTCGTCCGCATCCCGGCGGTCAGTGTCGTGCGCGCCGTGGGCTTGTAACTGTCCATCGCATACACATCCACATTCCCCGCCGCCACGCGCTCCTTCAGCGCAACGGGATAAGTCTTGCTCTCCGTGTAAGCCGCTCCATAGGTGAACTGCGCAAGATCGTTATAGACCGCGGTGGCCGCGGTTCCTTCGCCCAGATCGTAGTCGCTTACGTCGATGCGCCGCGTATTGACCCCGAACTTGTATGTATGTTTGCCGCCCGTCCACATCAGGTTGTCGTTCATCTGCCACTGCGTAACATTGCGGCCCTGGGGATAGGTATTGTTATTGCCGCCGATCGTCGTAAATGGCGCGCTGTTGCTCCCCGCCGTCAGCACAATGGGGAACGTTGCAAGCACCTGCGAGAGGTTCTCCGGCGCAAAGATGCTGCCGTACCAACTCCCGCCGGGATTGAACTGGTTGACCAGACTAGGGCTGAATATATGCGTGTAGCCGGCCACCAGGGTCCGTTGCGGCTGCGGCGAGTACGAGTTGAATATCGCATTGATCGGGTCGGTGAACGCGGCCTGCAACCCCGTGTCCTGCTGAAACCGGTACCAGACGCTGTTGTCTCGATCGATGGTATGGTCGATCTTCACCACCAGCAGATTCTCGCTGTCGCTGTTGGTCAGCGACACCTGCCTCTGGTTGGCGCAGCCGCTCCCGTTAAACAAGCTCCCACTCGCCTGCATGCCGGGCAGCAGCGCTCCGCTTGCGTCCAGAGGGCAGGAACTCACCGCAACCGCCGTTCCCGCCGTATTGCGATAGAGGTTGAACATCGACCGGTAGAACGCAATCTCCTCCGGCTCGGCGGGCAGCGCGGTGCCCGTAATCGGGTCGGTTCCGCCCACACCCAGTTGGCCCAGCACATACTGCCGATACGCCGGCGAGGGCGCCACGGCCTGCGAAACCAGCGGCAATGCAATCCTGATTCCCTCATAGTGCGCAAAGAAGAACAGCTTATCCTTCCGGATGGGTCCGCCCACGCTCGCGCCAAACTCGTTCACCGTCGAGCGCGGCTTCCTGGCAATGCTCTCGGCCGTATCGTTCGCGTGCAGAAAGTAATCCTCTGCATTCAACAGCGAGCCGTTCCATAACTCGTATAAGTCGCCGTGAAACCGGTTCGTTCCCGATTTGGTGAAGTAATTCACCTGCGACGCGCCATATCTGCCTTGATCCACGGAATAGGAATTCGTATTGACGGTCGCTTCCTCCACCGCATCCAGCCCAATCACCAGGTTCGTCGATAGCCCTATGTTCAGCCCCAGCCACGGATCGTTGCTGTCGTATCCATCCAATATGTAACCGTTCGAGGTTGCGGGAAGGCCGTTGAACTCCACATTCCCATAGCCGCCGGCGGCCTTGGCGTCGTTTGACGAGCCGGCCGTATTCATCAGCGCTCCCGGTGCAAACTGCGCGATAAACGTCAGATCCTGCCCTGGATTCGGAAGGCTCTCTATCGCCTTGCTTTCCAGCGTCGTGGTCGTATTCGGGTTCTCCAGGCTCAGCAGCGCCTGTTCCGCCTTCACCTCAACGCTTTGCGAGGCCGATGCCAAAGTCAGCGTGAAGTTCAATGTCGCCGTGCGTCCCACTTCCACCTGAACCGGCCGCGAAGTCTGCTCCGCAAACCCTCCGCCCCTCACCGTAACTACATAGCTGCCGGGATTCAACTGCGAAAACAGAAATCGCCCCTCGCTGTTGGTCTGTCCCGCTCGCGTGGCCTTGGTATCCACGTTGGTTGCTGTAACTGCGCCATGAACCAGCGCCGCCCCCGTCGCATCCGTCACCGTCCCGGAGAGACCGCTTGATGTGCCGCTTTGCGCCACTAACAAGCAGTTATTAACCAACAAGCAGTTATTGACCATGGTTAATAGCATTAAACAGAAAAAAATAAACCGCACCGTTCCATTGTGTTTCATGCTTGACCTCCGAGGGGAAAAGGAAAACGAGGGAAAAAGGGGAACCGGCGGGCCAGAGCGATCCTTTACTGCCCGTGAAACATCAGCACCAAAAACCACGCATTCAGTCCCGCAATCAACGCCGCCACAAACCACGCCAGCCCCTGCATCCAGCGCCCGTTCACAAACTCGCCCATCTTTTTGCGGCTGCCGGTGAAAATCACCAGCGGAATCACGGCAAAGCTCAACTGCAGCGACAGAATCACCTGGCTCAGCAGCAGCAGCTTCTCCGTTCCCCGCTCGCCCGTGATGGCCACCACGATGATCGTCGGAATAATCGCCAGCGTCCGTGTAATCATCCGCCGCAGCCACGGCGACACTCTAAGGTGGATGAATCCCTCCATCACCACCTGCCCCGCCAGCGTCCCGGTGATCGACGAGTTCTGCCCGCTTGCCAGCAGCGCAATCGCAAACAGCGTGCTTGCCCACGCCGCACCCACCAGCGGACTCAGCAGCTTGAAGGCGTCCTGAATGGCCGCAACCTCAAAGTGGCCGCTGCGATTGAACACCGCCGCCGCCACCACCACTATGGCCGCGTTCACAAACAATGCCAGCGTCAGCGCCAGCGCCGAATCCACATTGGCCATGAAGATGGCCTCGCGCTTGCCCTCCGGCGTCCGCTTGTAATTCCGGCTCTGCACGATCGACGAGTGCAGATACAGGTTGTGCGGCATCACCGTCGCCCCCAGCATTCCGATGGCGATGTACAGCATATCCGGGTTGGTGATAATCGACGGCGAAGGAATGAACAGGTTCTTGAGTGCCGGCCAATACTCCGGCTTGGACACAAACAGTTGCACCCCAAACATCGCGATGATGGTCCCGATCAGCGTAATCACCAGCGCCTCCACCCAGCGGAAGCCCCAGCGCTGCAACAGCAGGATCAGCAGCACGTCCAGCCCGGTGATCAGCACCCCGTAAAACAGCGGAATGTGAAACAGCAGGTTCAGCGCAATCGCCGACCCGATCACCTCCGCCAGGTCGCACGCCGCAATCGCAATCTCCGCGCCCACCCACAGCGCAAAGCTCGCCCACCGCCCATAGCTTTCGCGGCAAAGCTGCGCCAGGTCCCGTTCCGTGGCCACGCCCAGCTTCAGGCTCAAGCTCTGCAGCAGAATCGCCATCAGGTTCGAGATCATGATCACCGAAAGCAGCGTGTAGCCGAACTGCGACCCGCCGGCAATGTCCGTCGCCCAGTTGCCGGGGTCCATGTACCCCACCGAGATCAGGAATCCCGGCCCCAGAAACCCCAGCAGCCGCCGCCAATAAATCGGCGAACGCGAAATCCGCACGCTCGCATGCACCTCCGGCAGGGAGGGCTCGAGGGTCGGGGAAAGGAATCTGAATTGTGTCGCCATTGGTGCTGGGGAGGAGCCGGATGGGCTCTCTCAACTCAAGTATGCCACACATCGTTAAGCACAGTTAATAAATATTCTTACATTAAATTACCGTGAAAACTCCGGCTTGAGCCACACCGCCTCCGCCGCCGGCCTTCCCAGAATCGAATTCCCCGTATTCAACTCAATCGAAACGGTTTGGTCGTAGTTCTGGTTCACCACCCGCAGGCTCTTCCCCGGCCCTATCCCCGCCCGGTGAAGAAAAAGCAGCAGCTTCGGATCGCGCTCGTGCAGGCTGGTCACCGTGTACCGCCGCCCCTCCAACGCCTCTGAAAGCGGCGTCTCGCCCCGCTGCTTCCGCTCCGCCGGGCTCACCGGAAGCACCGCATTCCCGTGCGGACACGCCCCGCTCTCGCCCAGTTTCTCTCTCAGCTTGGTCTCAAACGCCGGCGAAACCGCGTGCTCCAGCCGTTCCGCCTCTTCGTGGATCTCGTACCACTCCATCCCGAAGATCTCGCTCAGCATGCGCTCGATCAGGTGGTGCCGCAGCGCCGTTCGGTACGCCGTCTCCCGCCCCGCCGCCGTCAGGCGCACAATCCCGTCCGCGCCCACCTCCACAAAGCCGTCCCGCTTCAGCCGTTTCAGCGCCATGGTCACCGCCGGCGCCGACACCTCAAGCCAATGCGCCAGCAGCGCCGGAATCACCTCCCGCCCCTCGGCCTCTGCCTCCAGGATCGCCTTCAGGTAGTTCTCTTTCGAAACGTGAATCGAGTCTTTCATCGCGGCACCGTATCCACTCTAAATGCTTTCCTGCACTTTAGCCGCCTGATCCCATCGCCTGGCAGCGGGCCGGCTTGGATCTCGACCGCGTAGATGGTGGGTGAGTATCGGGAATGAAGGTACAATAACTTACATGAGCGAAAATGAGAAATTGGTGCAAATCGGAAGGGCGGCCGAGGAGTATGGCAACTTCAAGGGGCAACTAAATCAGGTTCGCGAAAAAATAGGCCACGCCCTGCAAGACTATCAATTGGCGGCACAGGTTTTTCCAAATTTGCGAGCGGAGAACGGGAAGTTGGTCTTTCCCCACGCCGCCCACATGGGAAACCAGCCAAGATCGCTGGATGGATTGCTCAATGCATCCCAGCTCACCGAACTTTTGGCCGAAGAGGAGCGTTTATCTATTGAACTCAATGCTGCCGCAACAAGGTTAAAAGGCCTGGCTCCTAACTTGCTTTAGGCTGGTTTCTATCCCCTGGGCGCCCTCAGCGGCGAATCTCTGTCTTTCGCGGATTCGGATAATGCAGCGCCCCCGTGGTTTGTACTACCATGAGCCCGGTAACCTTCCACGGCTGAGGAGAATCGACGAATGTTCAAGGAGATTCCAGACCGCCGCCAGCCGGCGCCGATTGCATCGCGATTCCTGCTGGCAACAGCGTTGATTTTCGCAGCCCCAGCCTTCACCCAACAGCCTGCCCCCGCTCCAGCAACCATTGCTCCGGCCACCGCCTGGCAACCCCAGCTCCACTTTCACGCCGCGCCCAATTGGATCAATGATCCCAACGGCCCCATTCTGCTCAATGGCCAATACCACCTCTTCTTCCAGTTCAATCCCTTCGGCGATCAATGGGGCCACATGAGCTGGGGCCACGCGGTCTCGCCAGACCTCGTCCACTGGAAGCAGCTCCCCCTCGCTCTGCCTGAAGAGAACGGCATCATGATCTTCAGCGGATCCACTGTCGAGGACCGCGACAACTCAAGCGGTCTCTGCGGCGGCCCAGGCCAGAAATCCCCCGGCTGCCTTGTCGCCATCTATGCCGGTGCCTCGCAGGACAAGCAAGCCCAGAATCTCGCCGTGAGCCGGGACGCCGGAACCACCTGGACAAAATTCTCCGGCAATCCGGTAATCGATCCCGGCCTCAAGGACTTCCGCGACCCCAAGGTCTTCTGGCACTCCCCCAGCCAAAGCTGGGTCATGGTCGTCTCACTTCCTGATCGGCACAAAGTCCGCTTCTACCGCTCGAAGAACCTCCGCGAATGGGAGCTGGCCAGCGAGTTCGGCCCCGCCGGCGCCGTCAGCGGCGTCTGGGAGTGCCCCGACCTGATGGATCTCGCCGTTCGCGATGCAAGAGGAAACCGCGTCTCCAGCCGCTGGGTGCTCAACGTCAATCTCAATCCCGGCGGACCTGCCGGCGGTTCCGGCGATCAGTACTTCGTCGGCCAGTTCGACGGCTTTCGCTTTGTCGAAGACCATCCCGGCTCCGGACCCCACTGGGCCGACTGGGGCAAGGATTTCTACGCCTCCACATCCTTCTCCAACATCCCCGCCGGCCCCGATTCAGATCAGGACCGCCTCTGGATTGCCTGGATGAGCAATTGGCAATACGCCGCCAAGCTGCCTTCCCTGCCCGGCCGCGGTGAAATGACCCTCGCCCGCAGCCTTTACCTCCGCCAGCCACCCGCCCATCCCGCCCCAACCCCCGGCCAGGAACCTCTCCTGCTGGTCCAGCAACCCGTCCTGACGGTCCCTGCACACAAACCCTACGCGGCCATGTTCGGCGCCGCACCCTATCAGACCATTCCCCAGGCCAACGCCCGGCTGGCCGCAAGCAAGCCGCCCGGAAGCGTCTACCTGCTGCGCTTTATCCTCAACCCCGGCGACGCCTCTGAATCCGGTGTGCGGCTCCGCCGCGGCTCCGCCAACCCCAACGATCCCGCCTCTGAGGAAACCGTGGTCGGCATCGACGCAACCACGGACCACATCTTTGTCGATCGCACCCGCTCCGGCCAGGCAGCCTGGTCCCCCGATTTCCCCGTCCGCGTGACCGCCCCCCTCAAGCACTCGCAGGCAAATTCAATCCGCATGGATATCGTCGTGGACAACAACTCCATCGAAGTCTTCGCCGAAGACGGCGAAACCGTCTTCACCAACCTCATCTACCCCTCCGCTGCCAGCCTGGGCCTTGCCTTCTACTCCACGCCCACTCCCCCCGGATCGGGACCCGCTCTGGTCCGCGATATCGAACTCATCCCCCTGGATTAGCCTGTGCCGGCCTGCGGTTTTCCCGTAAATGCCTGACAAATATCAAAATCTGTCATCCTGAGCGGAGCCTCTCGCAGCCTTATCGCGAGAGGCGCAGTCGAAGGACCTGCGGTTCGGAACCAGCGCACCTTAATCCAGGATCGTCGTAGACGCCCGCCAAGGCCCCACCGCGTCCCGGTATTCGCTCGCCATGGTCTTCACCACTTGTGCAATGTGTCCTAAATCGTGAACCACCCACGTGGCCAGCAGGTTGCTCAATGTCAAGGGGCCAAGCTCGGGATGCATGCCGTGTAGGTCGAATTGTTCTTCTCCAACGCCAAGGTCACGCAGCGTTTGAAGGCTCTGTCGCCGCAATTCCGCAAACTCATCAAGCAACTCTTCCACGCTCTTGCCCGCGATCGAATCCCGAAACCCGAACCGGTCAAACGGTTCGAACGCATGCGCGTCCCCGTACTCCAGGATCATGCGCACGCGTGGAATCCAATCGGTCATCTCACCATGCATCAGGTGACCAAGAACATCGAGCGGGCTGAACGACTCCGGCGTCTTCCTCGAATTCAACCACACCGCGGATTTTCCCCGCAGCAGAGCGCTCATGACGCCGGGTGTCTGCGCCAATACCTCAATCCCCTCGTCCAATTGGAATTGCACTTGGAATCTCCTGTTTTTAGCACCGATTCGCTCTAATCTTACTGATCCACCCCGTCCCCCAAGAGCCAAAGCCCCCGACCCTGTTTCCAGGGCCGAGGGCAAAAGCTGAAAGCTGATGGCTGAAAGCTGAAGGCTGCCTTACGGCTTCACCCTGACCTTAGGCTCAACCGACAGCCCCGGCCGCAGCAAATGGTTCGGGTCCTCGCTCTTCAGATCCGTAAAATCGATCCGCACCGGAACCCGCTGCACCACCTTCACATAATTCCCCGTAGCGTTTTCCGGCGGAAACAGGCTCAGCACCGACCCCGTCGCCCCGCCGATCTGCGTCACCTTGCCGTGATAGGTCTTGCCCGTCGCGTCCACCGCGATCTCCACCGCCTGCCCCGCCGACATATGCTTCAGTTGCGTCTCCTTGAAGTTCGCCGTGATCCACAGGTCTTCAAGCGAAACCAGCGTCAGCAGGTTCTGCCCCGCGGCCACGTTCTGGTCGATCTCCACGCTCTTGCGCGTGATAATTCCCGCCGCCGGGGCCACAATCTTCGTGTAACCCAGGTTCAGCTCGGCCTGGTCCAGTTGCGCCTGCGCCTGCTCCACCTGCGCCTCCGCTGCCTTGGCGCGGGCGTTCTGCACCGCCACCTGTTGCGGCCCGGTCTGGGCATACTTCTGCATTGCCTGCGCCTGCGTCTCCCGCTCGTGCGCCACCCGCACCCCATCGCGGGCAGCCCGTTCGCTGGCCTGCGCATTATCCAGGGACGCCTTCGCCCCGTCCCGTGCCGCCACCGCCGCATCGAACTGCTGCTTGCTGATCACGTCCTTTTCCACCAGTGGCCTGAAGCGCGTCAGATCCGCCTCCGCCTTGGTCAGGCTGGCCTGCGCCTCGGCCACCTTCGCCTGCGCCGCTTGCAGTTGCTGTCCCGCCTGCTCCACGCTGGCCCTGGTGCCGCTCACGTCGGCGTCCGCCGAGCTCAGGTTGCTCCCCGTGTTGACGGTCGTAATCGGCACATTCACGTTCGCCGCCGCGGCGTTGGCCTGCGCCGTGGCCAGCGCCGCCTTCGCGTTCTCCACCGCAACGTCATAGTCCTTGGGGTCCAGCTCGGCGATCGTGTCGCCCGCCTTCACCACCTGGTTCTCTTCCACCTCCACCTTCAGCACCTGGCCGGCGATGCGCGAGCTCACCTGGATCAGGTGCCCGTTCACCTGCGCATCGTCGGTGTCCTCGCTGAAAGTGGAGTGCCACCAGACCGCGATCGCCACCGCCACCAGCACCACAACCACAACCACCACGATGCCCCTGCGGCTCTTCTTCGGCTGCTCAATCTCTGTCCCTGCGTCCGGCTCGCCTTGGGCCGGTGTTGGTGTCGAATCCGCCACGGTTACTTTCCTCCCAGATAGTTCTTGTAACTCTGCCCCGCTCCCAGGGCGCGCGCCAAACTCAGCTTGGCCACATTGTGCCGGTAGAGGCTGGCCACGTATTGATTGTTGGCCTGCGCCACGCTCTGCTCCGCCTGGCTCACCGCCAGGTTGTCGCTCACCCCGTTCGCATACCGCTGCTGCGCCTCGCTCAACGCCTCGCCGGCCAGCTCCACGCTGGAGCGCGCAACCTCAACCTGCTTTTGCGCCGACGCAATGTCCAGCAGCGCGTCGCGCACGTCCGCGTCCACCTGCGCATTCCTGTCGCTCTCCTGGGCCTTGGCCACGTCCAGTTGCGACTGCGCCACCTCGGCCTCGCCGCGCAGTGCAAACTCATCGAAAAGCGGCACGCTCAGCGTCCCCGTCGCGTCCCCGGTCCCGTGCGAGTGCGCCAGCGTCGTCCCAATGTCCCCATAGTCCCCGTTGAACGCCAGCGTCGGCAGCCGGTCCGCCGTAGCCGCCTTGCGCTGCTCCTCGGCCGCCTTGGTCTGCTCCACCAGCGCCGCCAGGTCCTTGCGGTTGGCGTGTGCCTGGCGAATCGTCGCCTCCACATCCAGTTGGTCGAACGCAGCGTAAGGCGCCTTGTCGCTCAGATTGAAGCTCTGCGCCAGCGGCAGCCCGATCATCCGCGCCAGCGCCAGCTTATCCTTCTCCAGAGCATTCCTGGACACAATCAACTGCTGTTGCAGCCCCTGGTAATCCACTCGTGACCGCAGCTCATCCAGCAGCGGCGCCGTCCCCGCCTGGTGATTCGCAACCGCCTGGTCCAGCGAAACCTTGGCCGTGGCCACCTGCGCCTCCACGCTGCCCACCTCGGTCTCATCGGCCAGCGCCAGCAGGTAGGCATTCCCCACCGTCAGCACCACCAGTTCGCGCGCGTCCTCGGCGCTCAACTGCGCGGCGGCAAAATTATGCCGCGCCGCCAGGTACTTGCGCAGCGATGCCACGTCCACCAGCGACCAGCTTAGCGAAGCCCGCACATCCGTGAACCCGAAAGGCCCGATGATGGTCGGGAACCCCGGGATGCGCAACCCCTCCGCCGGCAGATCCACCTGCATCACCGTCTCCTTGGCGCTCCCATCCACGCCCGGCAGCAGCGTTTGCAGTTGGCTCAGCCGCTCGCCCCGCGCCGAAGCCGTCTGCGTCCCGCTCAGAATCACGCCCAGGTTGTTCTTCAGCCCCCGCTCGATCGCCTCATCCAGGCTCAGGCCGATGGCCTGCCCCGAAGCCTCGCCCGCCGTCACGCTGCCCTGAAAGCTCTGCGCCGTCGGCCCCGACGCCTGGCTCGGCGCCAGGCCAACCGATTGTTGCGGCGCCTGCTGCCCCTGGGCCAGCTCATGCCAACCCAGAACCGCAACCCCCGCCAACAGGCTGCGGGCGCAGAGCCTCATCATGCGCTTTCCCTTCGTGATCTTTCCTGCATGCTGTGACGAATTCAAGGTCGTTCCACTCGTTTCAGAAGCGCTTCTGCCTGAAAATGTTCGTCCTTAATGGATGCGGAAATCTCTCGGCAGGGTTCTTAAACTAGTGTATCGAATCAACGCGCAACCCGCCCCAACCCTCCCCACGAACCGAATCCGATTCGGGAACCCCGCCGCTATCCCGCCAGGAAAGGAGATCGCGGAATCAAAGAAAAAACCTGAATGGATAGAGATTGCGCAATGAATGGAACTATCGCAGGAAAGGAGGTCGCGGAGAATCGCCAAGCCCGTCCTGCCCAGGCGGGAGCTGGAAGCTAGAGGCTAGAAGCTGGCGGCTGGAAGCTAGCGGCTAGTACCGTGACTCGGTGATTTCGTAATCGCGCCCGCGAGTTTGGGTGCCCGAGGTCTCGCTTTTGAGACCTGGGAAACCACAAATCTACACGGTCCTGGTACTAGCGGCTAGTACCGTGACTCGGTGATTTCGTAATCGCGCCCGCGAGTCTGGGTGCCCCAGGTCCCGCTTTTGAGACCTGGGAAACCACAAATCTACACGGTCCCGGTACTAGCGGCTAGTAACGTGACTCGGTGATTTCGTAATCGCGCCCACGAGTTTGGGTGCCCCAGGTCTCGCTTTTGAGACCTGGGAAACCACAAATCTACACGGTCCCGGTACTAGCCGCCTGCAGCAACTGCGAAGCAAGCGAACACAGCCCCTGCCGGAAGAGCTCCCGCACCGCATCCCCGCTCCAGCCGGCAGCCTGCGGCCCGCCGTGCGTCTTCAGCAGATCGACCGTCTCCGCCGTCGTGAACCCCGCCACCGCCCGCAGTACAAAGATGGTCCTTAGCACCGCCGGCAGGCTCGCCAGCCACTTCCGCACCCGCTCCCGGTCCGGTCCCGCGATCATCCGCTCCAGCTCTTCGCTCGATACCCCCGCCGCGTCCAGATCGTTGTCCTCGATGCAGGTCCCTGCCGGCTCCACCCCCTCGGGCGCGGCCAGACTCCCGCCATCGCGCTTCGTCAGCGTGTCCAGCGCCGCCGCGCAAAGCGCCCGCCGGCTGCTCTTCCGCGCCTCCACCGGATCGTGGCAGGCCGAAACCTCCGCATTGGCAACCGCCGTCTCCACCAGCCGTATGCTGTCTTCGCCCTCGCCCACCAGCATCGACGCCATGCTGTAAAGCCCCTTGGCAATCAGGTCGAACATCTCGTCCAGCCCGTCAAACGCCTTGGCCACCGTCGCCTCGTCCTTCGGTTGCCCATCCAGCAGCCCGTGCACCCGCTTGGCAAACGCCTGGGCCTCGTCCGGAATCGGTTGCGGAGGAATCAAGCTCTCATTCGGTGTGATAGCGTCCTGGCGCATACACAGCACTCCTCTCTGGTGAAAACAGCAAATGAACTCACTCATTATCCTCAACCCGCCGCGCCGGGGTAGTCAATGTGCGCCTGGCGCGAAGCGCTGGCCAACCTCCGCGTAGCCGGCGATTCGCCCGGAACTCGGAGAATGAGGATTTCTCCAATTATCAGGTTCAACGGCCTTCGATGAGTGACTCGGCGATTCTGCCCTCGCCGACAGGGGCTTTCGTGGGTAATCTCCGAGTTCGCGACCAACCACCCGCAATCAGTCCTCTCGCAATCATTTCAATAAGTGCGTTGGCCTGTTAACCGATCGAATCACGCGCGATCCGATCGGCGGACACTGGCCGACTTGTGAATACCATTCGCCGCCCTGCGAGTGATTCGCGATTTGGATTTGTCGTTAAGAACTTATCCGTAAATTAGTAGCGCCGACCTCCAGGTCGGCTGTCGCGTGGGCCTCCCGGCCCACGCACGGGTCCTGATTGCGTGGACGCCGCCAGGATAGCCCCTCTGGAGACCGCGCTACCGCAGCAGGCAATTTACGGATAGGCTCTAAATACCAAACGATAACCGATGCAAGTCGCGCTGGTTTAGAATGTGGAACTTGACAAAATCTTTCTTGGGGCGGAGAGGTTAATGTGACCAGAACATTTTCGATCTATCCAGCGCATACCGCGGTACTGAGCATGGATTGCCAAACCGGCATCGTTTCTATCTACGCCAAAGACGACAAGGAGGCCTTCCTGACTCGTGCCGCGAATGTCCTCAATCATGCACGTACCAGCGGCATGACCATTATCCATGTCCAAGTGGGTTTTCGTCCGGGGCTCCCAGAGGTCAGCTCCCGAAACATTCTTTTCGGTGCCATTAAGTCCTCGGCGCAGCATCAAAAGTTATTTCAGGAACCGCTCGGGGCGATCCCTTCTGTCATCGCCCCGAAAGAGGGCGAAATTGTTATTACCAAGCATCGCATCAGTGCCTTTACTGGCACCGATCTCGCCATGATCCTTCGCGCCAATGACATCGACACGCTGGTTCTCTACGCAATCGCAACCAGCGGTGTCGTCCTTTCCACCCTGCTCGAAGCTGCTGACGCCGATTTTCGCCTCGTTGTCATCAAGGATTGCTGCGCTGACCTCGATTCTCAGGTCCATGATTGCCTTATTGACAAGTTCTTTCCCTCTCGCGCATCGGTGCTCTCAGTTCGGGAATTCATCGAAGCCTCATAATTGACGCATGTGAAGATCTTCTGAGTTCCGGTCGGATGACCGCCTAACCGGAAGTAACTCTCAACTGGCGAAAACAGCCCAATGCACTCATCGATCTACCCAGGGCCGTTTTCCGACTCCCGGGCAAGCGGCCGCCCATCCGGAAACCGACCCGCCGTATCGGCACAGCGTTCCCGGTCAAGCTTTTTGCCCTTCCTTAACATCGCCGCCCCCCTCCATCCTGTATCCATTCCCTGAAGCGGCTTTTTCTCTCCCAACCTCATTTCTCACGTGCCGTTTCCGGGGAAGACGCTGTAGACTTCCAACACGGCGAACTGGACACAAACGATGGCCCGAACTTCCCACAAACAAAAACTCTTCAACGGCCGCGACCACTCCTGGATGCAATTCAACCGCCGCGTCCTGGAGGAAGCCGAGGACCCCGCCAACCCCCTGCTCGAACGAGTCAAGTTCCTCGCCATCACCGCCAACAACCTCGACGAATACGTCGAGGTGCGCCAGGCCGGCCTCATGCAGCGCATCGAAGACGGCTACCGCGAGCCCGGTTACGACGGCCTGCGCCCCGATGAGTCCCTCGCCATACTCACCGCCGAAATCCACGAATTCGTCGCCGCTCAGTACCGCTGCTGGAACCAGCAACTGCTCCCCGAGCTGCGCAAGCACGGCGTCCGCCTGCTGCTGTGGAAAGAACTCGGCGAGGAGGCCCGCGCCTACGCCCAAAGCTACTTCCAGCGCGAGGTCGATCCCCTCCTCACCCCCATCTCCATTGACCCCGCTCACCCCTTTCCCCGCGTCCTCAACAAGGCTCTCTGCCTCGCCCTGCTGCTGCGCCCCAAGCGCCGCAGCTCCGGGCCCCAGGTCCTCGGCGTAGTCACCGTCCCCCGCGCACTCCCCCGCTTCGTCCGCCTGCCTTCAGCCGACGGCAAATTCGATTACCTGCTCCTCCAGGACCTCATCGCCCAGAACCTCGGCGGCATGTACCGCGGCTACGAGGTCCTGGCCCACGCCGCCTTCCGCGTCACCCGCAACTCCAACCTCTACTTCGAGGAGGAAGAAGCCCGCTCCCTGCTCGAAACCATCCGCGTCGAGCTCCACAATCGCCGCAAGGGCGACGCCGTCCGCCTGGAAATCGAATCCGCCGCCGACCCCGAGATCGTCGAGCGCCTCCGCGTCAACTTTGAGCTGGAAGAGGACCAGGTCTTGCGCGGCGAGGGCCCCGTCAACCTCTCGCGTCTCATGTTCTTCTACGGCGACGTCCGCCGCCCCGACCTCAAATTCCCCCCCTTCACCCCCAAACCCCTCCACCTCAGCCGCAAGTCCGCCAACATCTTCGACGAGCTCCGCCTGCACGATGTCCTGCTCCACCACCCCTACGACGCATACGATCCGGTGATCGACTTCATCCAGCAGGGCGCCAAAGACCCCGCCGTCCTGTCCATGAAGCTGACCCTCTACCGCACCAGTCACGACTCGCCCATGTGCCTGGCGCTCACTGAGGCCGCGGCCACCAAGGAAACCACCCTCGTCGTCGAACTCATGGCCCGCTTCGATGAAGCCTCCAATATCCGCTGGGCGCGCAACATGGAAGATGCCGGCGTCCAGGTCTTTCACGGCGTCGTCGGCCTCAAGACCCATTGCAAGCTGGCCATGCTCGTCCGCCGCGACGAAGACGGCCAGACCCGCCGCTACTGCCACCTCGGCACCGGCAACTACAACCACGACACCGCCCGCTTCTACACCGACCTCAGCATGCTCACCTGCGATCCGCAGATCACCGAACGCGTCCACATGGTCTTCAACTACCTCACTGCCCACGCCGAAATCGACGACTACCGCCCCCTGCTCGTCGCCCCCCTCACCATGGCCGAAAGCTTCCTCGGCCTCATCCGCCGCGAGCAGGAGCATGCCCAGGCCGGCCGTCCCGCGCACATCGTCGCCAAAATGAACTCGCTCCTCGAGCCCTCGGTCATTGAAGCGCTCTATGCCGCCTCCCAGGCCGGCGTCGAGATCGACCTCATCGTCCGCGGCCTCTCCATCCTCAGGCCCGGAGTCAAGGGCCTGTCTGAAAGGATTCGTGTCCGATCCATTGTCGGGCGTTTCCTCGAACACTCCCGCATCTTCCACTTTGCCAACGGCGGCAACGACGAAATCTTTCTTGGCTCCGCCGACTGGATGCCCCGCAACCTCTTCGAGCGCTGCGAAGTCGCCTTTCCCGTCCGCGACCCCGCCGCCCTGGCCCGCATTCACGACGAAATCCTTCCCGCCTATCTCGCCGACACCGTCAAAGCCCGCCTCCAGCAGCCCGACGGCTCCTACCTCCGCGCCAGCAAGCTCCTCAAGGACGCCCCGCCCTTCGCCAGCCAGGACTTCCTCATGCAACTGGCCGAAGGCAAGGTCGGCCTCGACGCCATCCCCAAACCCGCCGTCCCCAAACCCAGCCCCGCCAAACCCCCCGCAAAAGTCTCAACCAGAAGAGCCAACGCCGCCGATTGAACTAAAAGTCAGCCTCTGAATCGAAGCCGTACCTTTCTCCGTCTGGCTGCGAAGGCAAAATGCTTGGCGTCAGCACGGACGGCAATAAGGGCAAATGGTCCAGAAACATCTCAAATGTCACCGTTTGGTGATAGAATCGGTGATATGGAGGCTTCTATGAGAGCAACGGTTGCACTCGATGACGAGTTGGTACGCAAGGCCCAGGAGTTTACAGGCGTGACGGAGAGAACCGCCCTGCTCCGGCAAGCTTTGAAGGCGTTGATTCACCTTGAAGCTTCGCGGAGGCTTGTGGCGGTTGGGGGCACGGAGCCGGATTTGGAAGACATCAAGCGCGTGACGGCTGACAAACTATGATCCTGGCCGACACATCGATCTGGGTTGACCATCTTCGCGGCCGCAACCCAGAACTGGAGAAGCACCTTGGCATGGGGCAGATTGTGATGCACCCTTTCATCGTTGCGGAAATCGCGCTTGGCTCGCTGCACAACCGGCGAAAGCTGCTTGATGAAATGGAAGCGCTGCTCGAAGTGAGGGTGGCGCAACTGAACGAAGTGCGACACATGATTGAGGCTCACACACTTAACTCGAAGGGCATTGGCCTTACAGACGCGCACCTGATAGCGTCCTGTCTGATGACGCCGGGAACGCAATTGTGGACGCGCGACGGGGATTTGGAAAAGGTAGCCAAAACCCTCGGAATTCTCGTCTATCTGCCCTGATAATCGGATTCATATCATCACTTGAGAGTACCGATATCTTCAGGCGTGTGTTTTATGCCGCCAAGCGGGTTCCTTCGGCCCTGGATAAGTCAAGCCTGGATCGGATGAATTTCACGAGAATTGAGGTATTGGCGTCAGTTGCGAGAAAATCCGGAAGGGTATTGCGCAGCGCGATGGCGACGACCTGTTCAGATGGTGCCAGCCCTGGTCGGATGGTCCGGATCCATGAGCCGAAGGATCGCCAGATAAGCTTGGGTTGC
>DASWZM010000388.1:0-5107 GCA_036404455.1 Occallatibacter sp.
CAGTTGTAGTTGAAGTTGATGCTCTGCCGCAGCCCCTGATTCTGGTTCCTGCGCCCGCCGCCTCCACCGCCGCCACGGCCGCCAAAGCCTCCAAAGGGTGATGCATTCGCTCCCAGGCTGCGCAGGTAGCGCACGCCGGCCTGCGTAGTGTTCGACTGCGCCGTCGTCAGCAGGTGATAGTTCTGCTCGTCGCCGGGCAGGTTCGGTTCTGGAAAATACTTCAGCAGCGCCGCCGCCTGCGGCGTAATCCGCGCAGCGGGAATCACGTTTGCGGTTCCGTTCGACGTGAACTGCTCAAACGTTTTGGGGTCGTAAATCGTGGGCAGCCCGGCGGCGGAAAAGTCCCCCGCCCGCTCCGCATCGGTAGGAACGGTCGCGTATTCATCCAGCGGATTCGAACTGCGCTGGCCGGACAGCGTCAGGAAAATCGTGTCCTTGCCGCTCGGCTTGGTCAGATGCGGAATGTAAGGCGCGCTTATGAAGGTGATGCCGAAGCGGTTGGTCCCGGAGGCCGGCTGCTCCTGCGACTGGCCGCGTAGCGCAAACGGTTCCGCGTTCAGCGCCGCATTGCTTCCCGTCCAGAAGATGGCCCCGTGCGGCTGGCCGGGATTGAAGCCGCGGAAGTTGCCCCGTCCCCCCCCGCCGCCGCCGCCAAACCCTCCACCGCCAAATCCGCCGCCCCCAAATCCACCGCCGCCGAAGCCCCCGCCGCCAAACAAGCCGCCAGCCGCGCCGCCCTGTCCGCCCGGCAAAAGGCCCTGCGAGCGAGCCGTCTCGATCGCATCCCTGATCCGGTCCACATCGATTCCAGCCAACGGGCTCACCTGACCCGACTGCCCGCTGATAGCCACCGAATCCCCGCCAAAGTCGGAGTTGCCTGCAATCGACGGCAGAGCCGCACCCGCCTGCCCGCCTGAGCCCTGCGTTCCGCTCTGGTTCTCTGTATCCGCTGCCAGCGCGCTCACCAGGCTCAGGCTCTGCGCCCCGTTCCCCGCCAGTTGCCGGATGGCTTGCACCGCCGCTGTATCCTGATCGGCCCCATTCTGTGCACCCTGCCGCGCCTGTTGCTGCTGTTGTTCCAGCGCCCGCGAAGCCAGCATCAAGTCGAAACTCACCGCCTGGTCGTGATTCGCGGCGTTCAGCAACGCCTCCTGCGATCCAGTCGCAAAGGCCGCAAACTGCGTGCGGATCACGTAGCGCCCATTCTGCGCAATGTTCAGGGACCACGCGCCCGTAATGTCCGTTGTAGTGGAGAAGCGCTTGCCGGTCAGCGTATTCTGCGCGGTAACGGTCACGCCCGGCAGCGGGATGTTGCCGCTCTTGACCACCCCGTGCAGTTTGCCGCCCGTCACTGCCTGGCTGGAAGGCGCCTGGTCAGTTGGACTCTGCGCGGATTTGGCTTGCGCGGGAGCACTGGAAACCGCGCCGGGCGTATCTGCGGACGCCGGACTCGGCGCTGCAGTCGACGCCGGAGTCCGCACCGCCGTCTGCGCCCATGACGCATACCCGCCAGCCACAAACATCCCTGTCGCTACTGCCCACGTGGCTGCTCGCCGCATCTGCGCTCCCTGGCATTCCGTTCTCGTACTCAGTCAGACGCTTGCCGCCCCGCGAAGGTTTACGGCCGCGGGCGCTCGCCAGCCCATCACAAACTCGGGCTCCGTCGTAAACTTGGACATGGACCCGCGCGAGGCCCCATCCCGGCCATTCTATCTGGAAGAAATCGCGGCAACAGTCTCCGAAAGCACTCTCGCCCAGGCGCGGGAACTGCTCCTCGAATACGGCCGCTTTGTCATCGCCCAGCCCGGCGCGGCCCGCTTCTGCTTCGGTTCCCTCGAGCAGGAGGCCGCCCGCCTGCCGCTCAGTTACCACGAGCAGAACGGCGGCTGCCTTATCGCCCACGCCCAGGGCTACCCCGCCGGCTTCGTCGCCTGGCGCGCGCTTCCTGTCCTGTCCGATGCCTGGGAACTCAAGCGCCTCTGGGTCCGCCCCGCCGCTCGCGGTCTTTCGCTCGGCCGCGCACTCACCCAGGCCGTCCTCGACCGCGCCCGCGCCGCCGGGCGCAAGGCCGTCTATCTCGACTCCGCTCCCGCCTCCATGGCCGCCGCCGTGCGCATCTATCTGGCAATGGGCTTCGAGCCCTGCGCGCCTTACAATGACAATCCCGTGGAAGGACTCGTCTGGTTCGTCAAGCGTCTATGAGCGTTGCGTCCTTCCCCGGCCGGAGAACCTGGGCCGCCAGGACGGAGCTTTTCCACGCTTTTCTCGTCGTGACGCGGCCCTCGCAAATCAACCCGTGCCTCCGATGACTCCAGTAAACAGAGGCGAGCCACGATTGCCCTTGCAATCCTCTGCCGCGCATGTTAACTATTAAGCCAATAATCTTTTAATTGCTGCCAAGCAAGTAACCTCAAGTAACCTAGCCCCCGGCAGCGGACAGGACCGAATTCCGCCATGAAGATCGGCACCACCATTCGCGCGCACCGGCTGCAGAAGGGCCTGTCGCAAGGAGATATCGAAAAGAAGACCGGCCTCCTCCGCTGCTACCTCTCGCGCGTGGAAAACGGCCACACCGTGCCCTCGCTGGACACGCTGTCCAAGATCGCCATGGCCCTCGACCTGCCCATCGCACAGTTCTTCGCCGACGACTCGTTCGGCCACCAATTCAACGCCCAGAAGCTCTCTGACGAGGAACTGCGCTTCCTCACCCAGATCCGCCGCTACTCGTCAAACCTCAACGAGAGCGACCGCAAGCTGCTGCTCGCCATGGTGAGGAAGTTCGCCGCCACCGCCGTCCGTTAGCACATACACATCGTCGCCGAGGTGCTACACGTCGTTGCCCAGGTGAAAAATCGGCTCCACTCCATGCCCGCCACCCAACAGCGCCTGCTCTTCCTGCGCTTCCAGCGGCTTGTAGTTCTGCGCCACGTCCATCGCCAGCCTGAAGTAGCGCTCATCTCCGGGCGGGATCGCCGCCGTGATGGGATGCCCCAGCGTCCAGCGCAGGCCCAGCGACGCCTCATCGGGAAAACCGGCAGGCTGATACCAGCACTTCGGCTGGGGATGATTCTGCCGCTGATCCGCCGCCCAAGTCGTCTTGGCCATCCCCTTCAGTGCCAGTATCCCCATCTTCTTTTCCTGGGCCCGCTTCAGAATTTGCGGCCCGAAGTTGGCCTGCGTGAACAGAACCCAATTCACCGGAAACAGCACCGTATCGAACTGGTAACGGTCCATGGCCGCCAGCGCCGTCTCCGCCGAGTGAACGGAAAACCCGATAAACCGGATCTTCCCTTCCTTCTTCGCCGCTTCCATCGTCTCCATCGCCCCGCCCGGCCCCAGAACCTTGTCCAGATCCGTCATCTTCGTCAGCGCGTGGAACTGGTACAAATCCAGGTGATCGGTCCTGAGCAGCCGCAGCGACTCCTCAAGCTGCGCGCGCGAGTCGTCTTTCATGCGCCCGTCGGTCTTGCAGGCCAGAAAGCAATTCTTCCTGTAGGGAGCCAGCGCCACGCCCAGCCGCTCCTGCGCGTTGCCGTAGCTGGGCGCCACGTCAAAGTAGTTGATGCCCCGGTCCACAGCCTCGGCCACAATGTTTGCAGCGGCGCCGGTCTCCACATCCATCACCACAATGCCGCCAAACCCGATGATGGAGAGTTGTTCGCCCGTCCTGCCCAGAGTGCGCCGGGCAATCGGCTTGGAAACTGTCACGCCAGATGCGTTCAGGGCGTCCGATGCGTTCAATTGATTGGTGGATGCAACGGCTGCGGCGGTGATCGCAGCTTGCTTCAGAAATTCGCGGCGCTTCATGGTCTGCCTCCAGGGGTGGAATAAGACGTTCAGCGATCAAGAATATTCTTGCACAGCCTCAGGGCGCATCGACATTTAACCTTCCAATAATTGCGCGAAAAAATGCTCGATAAACTTATAATTGCCTGATTGAATGCTCGATAAACATATAAATGCCTGATTAAGAGCTTATCCGTAAATTAGCGCCGACCTCCAGGTCGGCTGTCGCGTGGGCCTCCCGGCCCACGCACGGGTCCTGATTGCGTGGACGCCGCCAGGATGGCCCCTCTGGAGACCGCGCTACCGCAGACAATTTACGGATAGGCTCTAAATGCTTGATAAAGATAAGAACTGTCATCCTGAGCGGAGACTCTCGCGGTTTTATCGCGAGAGGCGCAGCCGAAGGACCTGCGTTTGGCCCATTCCGGCGGGATTCGTCTCTACCCCGGCAACTGCGCCAGGAAGAACCCGAACAGCACCAGCAATCCCATAACCATCCCCACGGCAACGCGCAGCCGCGTATGAAAAACCGTTCGCGGCGAGCCCAGCCGCGGGACCATCGGAGCCGCAAACAGCAACCCGCAGCTGAATCCGCCCAGGTGCGCCATGTTGTCGATGTTCAGCCCCGAGCCGATCACATGGGTGCCGACGTTGATCGAGAGGCCAAGCACCAGATTGAGCACGGCAAAGTAAATCACCGACTTGCGCAGCCTTTTCAGCTCCATCGGCGGCACCGGCAGCTGGTTCGACTTCAGCAGCACAATCAAGGCTCCGGCGATCCCGAACACAGCCCCCGATGCGCCCGCCCCGGCGGGGAAAAATGTCCCTCCAACCGAATCGTGGATCGGCCACACCCAATTGACCATCGTCGACAGCAGGTTGCCCGCCGCCCCGGTAAGAACGTACACCGCCAGCACCCCCGCCGATCCCATCAGCGGCTCCGCCAGCAGACCCAGGTTCCACAGGCACCACATGTTGGTAGCCAGGTGAAGAATCCCCACGTGCACAAACATGGCGGTCACAATCCGCCACCACTCGCCGTTGATCAGCACTGAGCCCGCGTTGTTAGCGCCCCATTGCATCAGTTGCGGAACCGTGGGGGTGCCCGCGCTGACCCCGTTCGCCACCATGGCCACAAAAACCGCGCAGTTGATCCCCACCAGCAGATACGTCGCCGGCGCCGTTGCCCACGACGGCCGCGAACGGCGAACCGCCTGCTGCGGCGGCATGCCGCCGCCGCCGGGAGGCAGAATCTCGGGCTCAGGGCCGGGGTCCCCGCGAAAGGGTCCTTGCCCGTGGGGTGAAGGGGCCGGGGAATAAC
>DASWZM010000389.1:0-3604 GCA_036404455.1 Occallatibacter sp.
GGATGCGTCTTGAGCCGCCAGCCGCCGAGCCTCGCTGACCGATGCGGCGGCGACGGCCGGCGTGCCGGTCGAGCGCGTGGCGGCCATCAGGTCATCCATCGCGGTGGCGCGGGCAGAATGGATGGGCGCGAAGACGATGCGGTCAAAGACGGGAAAGAGAATCCGGCCCATTTCGACCACACGTGTCCTGTCAGGCCAACCGAATCATAGTGTGACCGCTTTCACGACCTCTGATTCAGAAAATAATCTCGTGCCGCTAAGGGTTTCACCCTATGCCCTGCGCTCTCGTCCTGCAGTAACCTTCATTCAAGAGACAAGCGATTCAGCATTCGGCCTCACGCTTCTGGTCAGTGCCTAAGGTTGCCCAGACAGATCCCGCGGCGTCGAACCAGATCAATGTTTGCAAATTCACCGGTTCCGCTAAAGGCGCCCTTCGGCCGTCTCGCTCGAAGTTTGTCTGAAATTCACCGCGCCGGCCAACACCGCGAGGAGATCGCATTCGAGCGGGAAAAGGAGGGGCTTCAAAGCCGTATCCCGGCTTTCAACTGGCTTGCACATCAGAACGTGGCCAGACGTCCTTTTCCGTCCAGCGGCCACGGACTTGGAACTGCACCCGAGGGTGTGACAAAAGGCTCTACGCAGGTTTCAACCCACTCCATCGAGGACCAAATGCAGATCGACCATCAACCCACTTCAACCCATGCCTGGCGCCCCCGAGCAACTCAACAGGAGGAACAATTGTTTCTACCCCGCTTTCGACCGACCAGACCGTCCGGTCACATCTCCGGAATTCCTCAATTCCAAGCCGCCAGTGCCGACCGGTCGGCAGCTTCACCCCAGGTCCTGCGCATGGAGGTTGAAGGATGACGAACGACCGGGTCACAGAATGGACCGTTATGTAGGTCTCCGGCTGCCGCGTTTAGCAAGAAGTAGTCTCACCGGCTGGCTCTGGTGCGGCTTTCTGCGTCTGTATCAACCGCTTCATTTTCTTCCGTCTCTAAGAGGTTTACCTTATGGGTCTCCGGCATTCGCAGGCTGCACACTATATATGCACAAGGAGTTTCATCATGGAAGCAATCCAACCGTTCACGTCACCGCGTCTCCTGCACACACGGGAGGATGCCGCCGGAATCCTCTCCATATCCGTCCGCAGCCTCGATTACCACATCGCCCGGCAGCGTCTCCGTGTCAAGCACCACGGAGCAAAGGTACTGATCCACCACTCCGAGCTCGCCCGGTTTGCCAGGCAGGACCATCCGGATGCCGTGGCAGCTCCGATCCGGAAGAAAGACCAGTCGGGAACCATTTAAGAACCACTTCTGTTAGAATCCCCAATGGAGACGGGCCAATGCCACGCAAGCCGAAGGTCGAAACACACCGTGGAGTTTACCAGAAGGTTAAGGGGTCTGGCCTGTGGTGGGTCCGCTGGCTGGACCTCCAGGGACGACGGCGCACGATCTGCGCCGGGAACTTCGGCACGGCCGTCAAGCTGTCGGATGAAAAGCAGTTGGAGCGTCGCACCGGCCAGGTGCTTGCACCCAGCCTCAGGCGGGGATTCAAGTTCTCAGAGGTGGTTGCTCTCGGTGTGAAGTATTCTGTCGGCCGCAAGCAGGGGGATGCAAAGGGCTTCCAGGCCCGGGCCGAACTGGCTCTTGAGGAGTTCGGACACCGTGCTGCCGATTCCATCACCACCGACGAACTGCAGAAGTGGATGGACGAGGAGGCAGAGGAACGAGAGTGGTCGGCCGCGACCCAAAACCGCTACAAGTCTTCCATCAGTTCCTGCTTCCGCGAGGCCATGCGCGCGGGCAAGGTATCAAGGAACCCGATGCTCCTGGTCCGGCGCCACACGGAACCCATGGGCCGAGTCCGCTATCTGACTGAGGACGAAGAGCAAAGGCTGAAGGCGGCCATCAAGGCCGACCTGCCGGGGCGCATCAAGTCCGACGGCCAGAACTGCCTTGACCAGCTGGACATTGCGCTTTACGCCGGCATGCGGAAGACGGAGCAGTTCACCGTAACACTCGATCAGGTCGACTTGGCGAATCGGTTTATCTATCTGTCCAAGACCAAGAACGGCAGCGACCGTTACGTCCACCTGAACTCGGCTGCCACGGCGATCCTGGCGCGCATTCTCACGGAACATGCGCGGCTTGGACATCCAGCCGACGCACCGCTGTTTCTATCCAAACGGAAGGAACCCATCAAGAACCCGCGGAAGTGGTTTGAAACCGCACTCAACCAGGCCGGCATCGAGGGAGTTTCCTGGCACATTCTTCGCCATACCTTCGCCTCTCGGCTGGTCATGAATCGAGTTCCATTGCACGAGGTGTTCAATCTCATGGGCCATAAGACCCTGAGCCAAACGCTGCGATACGCCCACCTGGCCCCGGACATCCAGCTCGAAGCGCTGGAGTGCCTGGTGCCCAAACCAGGTACAATTCCGGTACAAAATGGTTCCCAAAATGGTTCCTTTGCCAAAAGCGTTACCTTTCAGTCAACAGGAGAGTTTGCTGTAAACAACACACATGAAATAAGTTACCAACGCGATGAGCTCGTAGCTCAGTAGGTAGAGCAACGCCCTTTTAAGGCGTGGGTCCTGGGTTCGATCCCCAGCGAGCTCACCACCCCCCGGCCGCAAACCCCCGGCCCTGAATTGCCGACCCGGTTGACCCTCAAACTCTGCGCCAGAAATGCTCTTCGCTGGAAGCGCGGAGCCGCTGGGCCGCACTCTCTGGGGTGATATCCCGCTGCGGCATGCCCAGCATCTCAAAACCCACCATGAATTTGCGGACGGTGGCCGAGCGCAGCAGCGGGGGATAGAAGTGGGCGTGGAAATGCCACTCCGGGTGCGCCTGGCCGTCTGTCGGCGACTGATGAAATCCCATCGTATAGGGGAAGCTGGTGGCGAAGAGATTGTCGTACCGGGTAGTCAGCCGCTTGAGCGCGTCGGCCAGGCCGTCCCGCTCCTCGCTGGTGAATTCCGGCAACGTCCCGGCGTGACGGCGCAAGACCAGCAGCACCTCGAAAGGCCAGACAGCCCACCAGGGCACCAGTGCCGCAAAGTGCTCATTCATGAAGACGATGCGGCCCTGGTCGGAGGGTACAGCCTGCTCGGCCTGCAGAGAGTCGCACAGCAGGCAGCGCCCGGAGCGGGCCAAGTATTCGCGCTGGGCCTGGGTCTCGGCAGCCGGCTCGTCGGGTACAAAGCCGGTGGACCAGATCTGGCCATGGGGATGAGGGTTGCTGGCGCCCATCATGGCCCCGCGATTTTCAAATATCTGCACGTACTGAATCCAATCCAGGCTGCCCAGCTCTTCATACTCCTTGGTCCAGGCATCCACCACGGGGCGAATCTCCCCGCGGGTCATGCGCGCCAGGGTCAGGCTGTGGTCGGGGTGGTAGCAGAGCACCTTGCACACGCCGCGCGCGGGCTCAGCCCTGAGCAGCGAGGAAACCGGCGCCTCGGTCGCGCTCGGCGACTCCGGCAGCAACGCGGCGTAGTCGTTTACAAAAGAAAAAATGCCGCTGTATTCGGGATTCACGGCTCCGCCCGCACGCAGATTGCCGGGGCAAAGGTAGCACTGCGGATCGTACGAAACCC